>NZ_JBSFWT010000071.1:0-38968 GCF_053594975.1 Streptomyces sp. NPDC002537 | reverse complement strand
GCCATACGCGGCTACGCCCACCTCGGGGCGCCGATAGCCGACCTCAAGGGCCCCGGCACCCCCCAGACCCCTGTCCACGACGGAACGTCAGCGGCTGTCGCTGCCGCCGGAGGCGGCCGCCGCGCGTCCCGCCTCCAGGCGGGCCACGGGGATGCGGAACGGCGAGCAGGAGACGTAGTCCAGGCCCACCTCGTGGAAGAAGTGCACCGACTCCGGGTCGCCGCCGTGCTCACCGCACACGCCCAGCTTGAGGTCGGGGCGGGTGGCGCGGCCGGCCTTGGCCGCGGCCCGGATGAGGGAGCCGACGCCGTCCCGGTCGATGGTCTCGAACGGGCTGACGCCGAAGATGCCCTTCTCCAGGTACGCGGTGAAGAAGCTGGCCTCCACGTCGTCGCGGGAGAAGCCCCACACGGTCTGGGTGAGGTCGTTGGTGCCGAAGGAGAAGAACTCGGCGGCCTCGGCGATCTGATCGGCCGTCAGGGCGGCGCGCGGCAGCTCGATCATCGTGCCGATGGTCAGCCGGAGCCGGGTGCCGGTGGCGGCCTCGACCTCGGCGATGACCGCGTCGGCCTCCTCGCGGACGATCTCCAGCTCCTGGACCGTGCCGACCAGCGGGATCATGATCTCGGCGCGCGGGTCGCCCTTGGCGTTCTTGCGCTCGGCGGCGGCCTCGGCGATGGCCCGTACCTGCATGGCGAACAGGCCGGGGATCACCAGACCGAGCCGGACGCCGCGCAGGCCGAGCATCGGGTTCTGCTCGTGCAGCTTGTGCACGGCCTGGAGCAGGCGCAGGTCGTTCTCGTGCGGCTCGTGGCGGGCCTCCGCGAGGGCGACGCGCACCGACAGGTCGGTGATGTCGGGGAGGAACTCGTGCAGCGGCGGGTCGAGCAGGCGGACGGTGACGGGCAGTCCGTCCATGGCCTCGAAGAGCTCGACGAAGTCGGCCTTCTGGAGCGGCAGCAGGGCGCCGAGGGCCTCTTCCCGCTCGTCGTCGTGGTCGGCCAGGATCAGCCGCTCGACCATCTCGCGGCGCTCGCCGAGGAACATGTGCTCGGTGCGGCACAGGCCGATGCCCTGGGCGCCGAAGCGGCGGGCGCGGGAGGCGTCCTCGGCGTTGTCGGCGTTGGCGCGGACGCGCAGGCGGCGCATCCGGTCGGCGTAGGCCATGATCCGGTGCACGGCCTGGACCAGCTCGTCGGCGTCGTCGGCGCCCGCGTGCATCCGGCCCTCGAAGTACTCGACGACCGGGGACGGCACGACGGGGACCTCGCCGAGGTAGACCTTGCCGGTGGAGCCGTCGATGGAGACGACGTCGCCCTCCTCGACCACGATCCCGCCCGGGGCGGTCATCCGGCGCCGCTTGGTGTCGACCTCCAGCTCCTCGGCGCCGCAGACACAGGTCTTGCCCATGCCACGGGCGACGACGGCCGCGTGCGAGGTCTTGCCGCCGCGCGAGGTGAGGATGCCCTCGGCGGCGATCATGCCGTTGAGGTCGTCGGGGTTGGTCTCGCGGCGGATCAGGATGACCTGCTCGCCGGACCGGGACCACTTCACCGCGGTGTACGAGTCGAAGACGGCCTTGCCGACGGCGGCGCCCGGCGAGGCGGCGATGCCGCGGCCCAGCAGGTCGGTTTTCGCCTTCTCGTCGAAGCGCGGGAACATCAGCTGGGCGAGCTGGGCGCCCGTGACCCGCTGGAGGGCCTCCGCCTCGTCGATCAGACCCTGGTCCACCAGCTGCGTCGCGATGCGGAAGGCGGCGCCCGCGGTGCGCTTGCCGACGCGGGTCTGCAGCATCCAGAGCTTGCCGCGCTCGATGGTGAACTCGATGTCGCACAGGTCCTTGTAGTGCGTCTCCAGCGTCTCCATGATCTGCATCAGCTGGTCGTACGAGGCCTTGTCGATGCGCTCCAGGTCGGCGAGCGGCACGGTGTTGCGGATGCCCGCGACGACGTCCTCGCCCTGGGCGTTCTGCAGGTAGTCGCCGTAGACGCCCTGGTGGCCGCTGGCGGGGTCGCGGGTGAAGGCGACGCCGGTGCCGGAGTCGGGGCCGAGGTTGCCGAAGACCATCGAGCAGATGTTGACGGCGGTGCCCAGGTCGCCGGGGATGCGCTCCTGGCGGCGGTAGAGCTTGGCGCGGTCGGTGTTCCACGACTCGAAGACGGCCCTTATGGCGAGGTCCATCTGCTCGCGCGGCTCCTGCGGGAAGTCCCGGCCGGTCTCCTTGGAGACGATCTCCTTGAACTCCGCGACGAGCCGCTGGAGGTCCCCGGCGTCGAGGTCGACGTCGGTGGTGACGCCCTTGGCCCGCTTGGTCTCCTCCAGCGCCTCCTCGAACAGGTCGCCCTCGACGCCCAGCACGGTCTTGCCGAACATCTGGATGAGGCGGCGGTACGAGTCCCAGGCGAACCGCTCGTCGCCGGCCTGGGCGGCGAGCCCGGTCACCGAGGCGTCGGAGAGGCCGATGTTGAGGACGGTGTCCATCATGCCCGGCATGGAGAACTTGGCGCCCGAGCGGACGGAGACCAGCAGCGGGTCGTCGGTCTGACCGAGCTTCTTGCCCATCCGCGCCTCCAGGGCGGCGAGGTGGGCACTGACCTCGTCACGCAGTGCCGCGGGCTCGCTGCCGCTGGCGAGGTACTCCTTGCACGCTTCGGTGGTGATGGTGAAGCCGGGAGGGACGGGCAGACCGAGGTTGGTCATCTCGGCGAGGTTGGCGCCCTTCCCGCCGAGCAGGTCCTTGAGGTCCTTGTTGCCCTCGGTGAAGTCGTAGACGAGCTTCTGGCGATCTGTGGTTTCCGGCACGGGACTCGACTCCTCTGGGTCCCCCCGTACTCAGTTGGGGGAGGGCGTGCTCAAACGGGCTGACGGCGGGGAGCGTACCCAGATCGAAGGCTTCTGAGGAGGTCCACTCCATGGTCATAGGGCCGCAACCACCCGTCTGCCAGCAGATCGAAAGTCAAGGCCGGGAAAAGAGGCCGAAAACCACTTCTTCACTGCCTGAAGCCATGATGGCAAGGGGTACGCGAATGATCGCGCGCTGTCGATCATTTGGGCGAAGTGGCGTCAACTCTTGAACGCGGAATCGATGGCACTGCGTGCCACCCGTCCGAAAGGTGCAGTCCCCTGCGGGGCGCTCGTTTGAGCGCTCGGCCGATCAGAGGTGGCGAGAATCACGCCTCCGGCCGCGGGCCGTCCGCGCCTGCGGCGGGCTTTTTCCCCAGCCCCGCCCCTTCCCGAAACTGGGGGAGACCCCCAGACCCCCAGACCCCCGACCGCGCTCCGCGCGGTGTCCTCAAACGCCGGACGGGCTGAATTTCGCGGACCGTGGCCCTTTGACCTACGGCCCGCAGACTTGCGGCCCGCAGGCTGCGGACTACGCCCGCAAAATCAGCCCGTCCGGCGTTTGAGGACGCGGCCGCAGGCCGCCCCCGCCGCAGGCGGCAAACCGGCCCGCAGCCGAACAGGTAACGGCGGCGTCAGCCGCCCGAGGTGTCCAGCTCCGCGTCCGCGGAAACCGCAGCGCAGTCATAGGGATCATCCAGCCACCCGTCCGGCAGGACGACCCGGTTACGGCCGGACGTACGACCCCGTGGCCCGTCGGCACCGACGGGCCACGCCTGCTCGCCGTCGACCTCGCTCAGAAGAGCGGCCAGCTCGGCCAGGGACGAGGACACGGCGAGCCGCTTCCGCAGGTCGGAGCCGACGGAGAAGCCCTTCGTGTACCAGGCGACGTGCTTGCGGAAGTCGATGACCCCGCGCTCCTCGTTCTCCAGCCACTCCCCCAGCAGCTGCGCGTGGCGCACCATGACGCGCGCGACCTCCTCGAAGGAGGGCGCCGCGGGCGCCCCGTCGCCCTCGAAGGCGGCCACCAGGTCGCCGAAGAGCCACGGCCGCCCGAGGCAGCCGCGGCCGACGACGACGCCGTCGCAGCCGGTCTCGCGCATCATCCGCACGGCGTCGTCCGCCGACCAGATGTCGCCGTTGCCGAGGACCGGTATCTCCGGCACGGTCTCCTTCAGCCGGGCGATGGCGTCCCAGTCGGCCGTGCCGCCGTAGTGCTGGGCGGCGGTGCGGCCGTGCAGCGCGATGGCGGTGACGCCCTCCTCGACGGCGATCCGTCCGGCGTCGAGGTAGGTGATGTGGTCGTCGTCGATGCCCTTGCGCATCTTCATGGTGACGGGCAGCGAGCCCGCGTTGCCGACGGCCTCGCGCAGGATCGAGCGCAGCAGGTTCCGCTTGTACGGCAGCGCGGAGCCGCCGCCCTTACGGGTCACCTTGGGGACGGGGCAGCCGAAGTTGAGGTCGATGTGGTCGGCCAGGTCCTCGTCCACGATCATGCGGACGGCCTTGCCGACGGTCACCGGGTCGACGCCGTAGAGCTGGATGGAGCGCGGCTTCTCGGTGCCGTCGAAGTGGATCAGCCGCATCGTCTTGGCGTCCCGCTCGACCAGCGCGCGGGTGGTGATCATCTCGCTGACGAAGAGCCCCTTGCCGCCGGAGAACTCGCGGCACAGCGTGCGGAAGGGCGCGTTGGTGATCCCCGCCATGGGGGCGAGCACCACCGGCGGCCACACGGTGTGCGGGCCGATCTGGAGGGGCGTGGCGGCGTCGTTCGTCATGTCGTCCATTGTCGCGTACCCCTCCGGCCCATTTAGTTGTACTCTTTAAATCATTAGAGGTGTACAACTATCCCGAGGTGCTGCCGCATGCCAGAGCTCTCCCGCCGCCGACGGCTGCTCGTCCTGGCGATCTGCTGTACGAGCCTGCTGATCGTCAGCCTCGACAACACGATCCTCAACGTGGCGCTGCCGTCGATGCAGAAGGAGCTGCACGCCTCGGTCCCCGGCCTCCAGTGGACGATCGACGCCTACACGCTCGTGCTCGCCTCGCTGCTGATGCTCGGCGGCTCGACCGCCGACCGGATCGGCCGCAGGCGGATATTCCAGGTCGGCCTGACGCTCTTCACGGCCGGATCCCTGCTGTGCAGCCTGGCCCCCGGACTCGGCTGGCTGATCGCGTTCCGGATGGTGCAGGCCGTCGGCGGCTCGATGCTCAACCCGGTCGCGATGTCGATCATCACCAACACCTTCACCGACCCCAGGGAGCGGGCCCGCGCGATCGGTGTGTGGGGCGGGGTCGTCGGCATCAGCATGGCCGCCGGGCCCATCATCGGCGGCGCGCTCGTGGAGTCGGTCGGCTGGCGCTCGATCTTCTGGATCAACCTGCCGGTCGGGCTGGTCGCGCTGGCCATGACCGCCCGCTACGTCCCCGAGTCCCGCGCCCCGAAGCCGCGCCGTCCCGACCCGGTCGGCCAGCTGCTGGTGATCGCGCTGCTCGGCTCGGTGACGTACGGGATCATCGAGGGTTCCGCCGCCGGCTGGACCTCGCCGCTGATCCTGGGCTGCTTCGCGGTGACGCTCGGCGCGCTCGCCGGGCTGCTGACCTACGAGCGGCGGCGCCCCGAACCCCTCGTCGAGCTGGGCTTCTTCCGCAGCGCCCCGTTCTCCGGGGCCACCGCGATCGGGGTGAGCGCCTTCGCCGGGCTCGGCGGCTTCCTCTTCCTCAACACGCTCTACCTGCAGAACGAGCGGGGGCTCTCCGCGCTCCACGCCGGGCTGTACATGCTGCCGATGGCCGCCATGACCCTGGTCTGCGCCCCGCTCTCGGGACGCCTGGTCGGCGCGCGCGGGCCCCGGCTCCCCCTCGTCCTGGGCGGTACGGCGATGACGGCCAGCGGCCTGCTGTTCGCGGCCCTCGACGCCCGCTCGTCCGACGCGCTGCTGTTCACCGCGTACGTCCTCTTCGGCATCGGCTTCGGCCTGGTGAACGCCCCCATCACCAACACCGCCGTCTCCGGGATGCCACGCGCCCGCGCCGGGGTGGCCGCCGCGATCGTGTCCACCAGCCGCCAGGTCGGCCAGTCGCTCGGTGTCGCCGTGATCGGCGCCGCGGTCGCCGCCGGGCTCCAGCTGACGGGCTGGTGGATCATCTCCGGGTGCGGGCTGGCCGTGCTGCTGCTCGGTACGATCACCACCGGCCGCTGGGCGGCCCGGACCGGCGAGCGCGCCGCCGCCCGCCTCGGCTCCGCAGGGGCGCCCCGGCCCGCCCCCCTTCCGACGAGTTCAGGATCCCGGTGACGCACGATGACCACGCACGACACCAGCACGGCGACCGCGCGGCGCGCCTGGGTCAACATCCGGGAGATGGTCCTGGGCGGCAATGAGCGGCGCAAGGACGTCGTCGACGCGCTCGGCATGAGCTTCTTCCGCGTCAAGGCACTGCGCCGGATCGCCAAGGGCCCGATCACCCTGCGGGACCTCGCCGACCAGCTGCTCACCGACCGGCCGTACGCCACGCTGGTCGTGGACGACCTCGCCGGGCGCGGCCTGGTGGAACGCACCGCGAATCCGGCGGACCGCCGCTCGAAGATCGTCACCTTGACCCCGGAGGGGCGGGCGGCGGCGGAACGGGCGGAGACGATCCTGGGCACGCCTCCGGCGGCACTGCTCGCACTGCCGCCGGAGGACCTGGCGGTCCTGGACCGCATCATGTCCCGGCTGACAGCCGGGGATTGACCTTTGGGGGCTGCGCCCCCGGACCCCGATCAGGTGCGGCCCGGTGGGCGGGTTGTGCCCACCCGTTCCGCCGTGCGGAACGATTGCCCACAACTGGGCGGGGCACGCAATTCAGCCCGTCCGGCGTTTGAGGACGCGGCCGCAGGCCGCTCCCGCCGCAGGCGGCAACGGCGGGGGCAGCCGAGCTACCCGTAGCACTCGCGAAGACGCTCCAGCCGCGCACGCGACTCCGCATCGGCCGGCGTGTACGTCAGCAATTTGGTTCCCGCGTGGGGCCCGACCCAGAGCGCCGTGTAGTCGAGCCGCAGCAGGCCCACCCTCGACTGACGGAACGCCTTCGTCCGTTCCGCGAAGCGGACCACCTCGTGCCGGTCCCAGATCTCGCGGAACTCCGGCGACCCGTCCTGGAGCCTCTTGAGCAGGCACTTCCAGGAGGGGTCCGCGAGGTGTTCGGCCATCGACGCGCGGAACTTGGCGGCCATGACCCGGACCGACTCGTCGCGGTCGACGAGGCTGGCGCACCACTCGGGGTTCATGAAGGCGAGCCACATGCAGTTGCGCTCCTCCCGGGGGAGGGCGTCCAGGTCGCACATCAGGTTCCCGTAGGGGCGGTTGTACGCGAGGATGTCGTACCGCGCGTTCTGGACGCAGGCGGGGAACGGCTCCAGCTGATCGAGCATCAGCCGCAGCGCGGCGGGGACCCCGGCGCACTCGGTGTCCGGCAGGGGATCGGCCGAGTTCGCGAGGGCGAAGAGGTGGCTGCGCTCGCCCTGGTCGAGCATGAGCGCGCGGGCGATGGCGTCGAGCACCTGCGCGGAGACCTTGATGTCGCGCGCCTGCTCCAGCCACGTGTACCAGGTGACGCCGACGGCGGCGAGGTGGGCGACCTCCTCGCGGCGCAGGCCGGGGGTGCGGCGGCGGGGACCGCGCGGCAGGCCGGCCTGTTCGGGGGTGATGCGCTCGCGGCGGCTGCGCAGGAAGGCGGCGAGCTCGCCGCGCCGTACGTCGTCGGCCGACACCGCGGGGGCGGGCCGGCGCTCGTGCGCCATCGTGGTCATGGCTCCAGGATGCCGGATGCGCCAGCCGGTTGGCAGGTAGTTCTTGTACCAGGATAAGAAGACTCTGGTACCAGGCTGAGCAAGTGGGCATCGTCCCTTGTGTGAGCGAAACCCGAATACCCCCGATCGCCCCGGCGGCCGTCGCCGCCACCCCTTCCAGCCCTGCCCTCAGCCCCCTGGGGCTCTTCACGGTGCTCGTCGGCGCTTCCCTGCCGATGCTGGACTTCTTCATCGTCAACGTCGCCCTCCCCACCATCGACCACGATCTGCACGCGGGCCCGGCGCTGCTGGAGATGGTGGTGGGCGGCTACGGCGTCGCGTACGCCGTACTGCTCGTGCTCGGCGGCCGGCTGGGCGACATGGTCGGCCGGCGGCGGCTGTTCCTGTGGGGGACGGCCGCGTTCGGGGTGACGTCCGTGGCGTGCGGGCTGGCCCCGGACGCCTGGACGCTGGTCGCGGCCCGGGTCGCGCAGGGCGCCGCGTCCGCGCTGATGCTGCCCCAGGTGCTGGCCACGATCCAGGCCACGACGCACGGCGCGCGCCGCACCAAGGCGCTGAGCCTGTACAGCGGCACGGCCGGGATCGCCAGCGCGGTCGGCCAGGTGCTCGGCGGCGTGCTGGTCTCCGTCGACATCGCGGGCACCGGCTGGCGGTCGATCTTCCTGGTGAACGCGCCGGTCGCGGTGGCCGCGCTGCTGCTGGCGGTGCGCACGGTGCCGGAGACGCGCTCGGAGCACCCGACGCGGGTGGACGGGCGGGGCACCGTCCTGCTGTCGCTGACGCTGGTGTCGCTGCTGCTGCCGCTGACAGAGGGCCGGGCGGCGGGCTGGCCGGTGTGGTCGTGGGTGCTGCTGGCCGTCTTCCCGGTGGCGGCGGTGGCGTTCCTGCTGGTGGAGCGGGGTGAGGAGCGGGCCGGGCGGACGCCGCTGGTGCCGCCGTCGCTGCTGCGGATCCGCTCGGTGCACAGCGGTCTCGCGCTGCTCGTGCCGTTCTCGCTCGGCTGGGGCGGCTTCATGTTCGTCCTCGCGGTGGCGCTCCAGGAGGGGCTGCGGCTGGGTCCGATGGCCGCGGGGCTGGCGCTGGTGCCGATGTGCGTGACGTTCTTCGCCGGTTCGCTGCTCGGTCCGCGGCTGGCGGCGCGGTACGGGCGGCGCGCGGTGACGGCCGGGACGCTGATCCAGGCCGCGGGGCTGCTGGGCGTGGCCGCGACCTTCTACTGGGGCTGGGACGGCCTGGGCGCGTGGGGCCTGGGGCCTGCGCTGGCCGTGCAGGGCCTGGGGCAGGGGCTGCTGCTGCCGCTGACGCTGCGGATCGTGCTGAGCGAGGTGCCTGTGGCGCAGGCGGGGGTCGGCGGCGGGGTGATGGTGACCACGCAGCAGTCCTTCATGGCGCTCGGGGTGGCCACGCTCGGCTCGCTCTTCCTCGCGCTGTCCGGGCCGATGGGGATGCGGGACGCGCTGGCGGTGACGTTGGCGGTGCAACTGGCGGCGGTGGCCGTGTCGATCCTGCTGAGCCTGCGGCTGCCGCGCACGATGGCCTGAAATCGCCCTTGAGGGTCCCCGAGGCCGGGGATCGCGGGGCGGAACACACACATGGACTGACAGATATTGAAATCTGTCAGTCCATGTGTCACTCTTCCGGTGTACCCACGCACCCCCCGCACCCCCTCCAAGGAGTCCCCCGTGCAGCACCGCACCCTCGGCACCACCGGCCCCCAGGTGTCCGCCCTCGGCCTCGGCGCGATGGGCATGTCCGCCCTCTACGGCGATGCCGACCGCGCCGAGTCGATCGCCACGATCCACGCCGCGCTCGACGCGGGCGTCACCCTGATCGACACCGGCGACTTCTACGGCATGGGCCACAACGAGCTGCTCATCAACGAAGCGCTGCGCACCGCCCCCGCGGGCACCCGCGAGCGGGCCCTCACCAGCGTCAAGTTCGGCGCCCTGCGCACCGTCGAGGGCGGCTTCACCGGAGTCGACGGCAGCCCCAATGCCGTGAAGAACTTCGCCGCCTACTCGCTCCAGCGCCTCGGCACCGACCACATCGACATCTACCGCCTCGCCCGCCTCGACCCGGACGTCCCGGTCGAGGAGACCATCGGCGCCATCGCCGAACTGGTGGAGGCCGGGCACGTGCGGCACATCGGCCTCTCCGAGGTGAACTCGGAGACCATCCGCCGGGCCGCCGCCGTCGCCCCGATCGCCGACCTGCAGATCGAGTACTCCCTGATCTCCCGCGGCATCGAGGACGACATCCTGCCCACCCTCCGCGAGCTGGGCATCGGCGTCACCGCGTACGGCGTGCTCTCGCGCGGCCTGATCAGCGGCCACTTCACCCGCGACCGGCAGCTCGCCGCGAACGACTTCCGCGGCATGAGCCCGCGCTTCCAGGGCGAGAACCTCCAGCACAACCTGGACCTGGTCGACGCGCTCCGCGAGATCGCCGCGGCGAAGGGAGCCACCGTCGCCCAGACCGCCATCGCCTGGGTCCTCTCGCGCGGCGAGGACATCGTCCCGCTGGTCGGCGCCCGCCGCCGCGACCGCCTCGCCGAGGCGCTGGGCGCGCTGGACGTCGAGCTGGAAGCGGCCGACCTCGCCGCCATCGAACGGGCCGTCCCGGCCGGCGCGGCGGCAGGCGACCGCTACCCGACCGACCAGATGGCACACCTCGACAGCGAGAAGTGACCGGGTACGGTCACTACGGGGGCTCCCCGCGCCCCCGTCCCTCATGGAAAGGCCGTACGCCCCGATGCCGCCCGAGCCCCTGACCCCCGCCCGCATCCTGGAAACCACCGAGGACGTGCTGCGCCGCTACGGCCCGGCCAAGGCCACCGTGGTCGACGTGGCGCGGGCCCTGGGCGTCAGCCACGGCAGCGTCTACCGGCACTTCGGCAGCAAGGCCGCCCTCCGCGAGGCGGTGACCCAGCGCTGGCTGGACCAGTCGCACACCGCGCTGTCCGCCGTCGCCGACGCGGAGGGGCCCGCCGGGCCCCGGCTGCGGGAATGGCTGGCCGGACTCTTCGCGGCGAAGCGGCACAAGGCGGGCGACGACCCCGAGCTGTTCGCCACGTACATGGTCCTCGTCGGCGAGAACAGCGGCGTCGTGGACCGCCACATCGGGACGATGATCGAGCAGCTCGCGCGGATCGTCGAAGGCGGCGTGCGCGACGGCGAGTTCACCACTGTCGACCCCGCCTCCACGGCACGCGCGATCTGGGACGCGACGAACCGCTTCCACGACCCGGCGTACGCGGCGGAGTGGTCCCGCCCGGAGATCGACGCGGCGTTCGAGGCGGTATGCGACCTGGTGCTGCGGGGGTTGCGGCCGGCTTGAGGACGTCCGCGCCTCTCGCCGTCCCGGCGCCGGCCCGCCGCGACGGCGCCCCTACCCCACCCCCAGGAACCGCAGAACGGCCAGCACCCGCCGGTGGTCCGCGTCCGCCTTCGGCAGGTCCAGTTTCGCCAGGATGCTGTTGATGTGTTTCGCGACAGCGGACTCGCTGACGACCAGCTGCGCCGCGATGCCCGCGTTGGAGCGGCCGCCCGCCATCAGTTCCAGGACGTCCCGCTCGCGCGGGGTCAGCCGGTCGAGGGGGTCGCTGTGCCGGCGCAGCAGGAGCTGGGAGACGACCTGGGGGTCGAGCGCCGTGCCGCCGCCCGCGACGCGGCGCAGGGCGTCGATGAACTCCTCGACGTCGGCGACCCGTTCCTTGAGGAGGTAGCCGACGCCACGGGTGTCACCGGACAGCAGATCGGCGGCGTACCGCTCCTCCACGTACTGGGAGAGCAGCAGCACCGCCGTGTCCGGCCACTGCTTGCGGATGACGAGGGCGGCGCGTACGCCCTCGTCGGTGAAGCCCGGCGGCATGCGGACGTCGAGGACGACGAGGTCCGGCCGGTGCTCGTCCACCGCCGCCAACGCGGCCTCCGCGTCGCCGGCTTCCGCGACCACGTCGAATCCGGCCGTCTCCAGGACCCTCACCAGGCCGATCCTGAGCAGGACGGAATCCTCGGCGATCACGGCGCGCACGGCAGCTCCACAGTCACAACGGTCGGGCCCCCCACGGGGCTGCTGATCGAGAAGGTGCCGTCGACCGACGCGACGCGCTTGGCGAGCCCCGCCAGCCCGGTGCCCCCCGAGGGGTCGGCACCGCCCACGCCGTCGTCGGAGACGACCACGAGCAGTATCCCCCCGAACCGTTCGACGGTGATGTCGACCCCGGACGCCTGGGCGTGCTTGACGATGTTGGCGAGCGCCTCGGAGACCACGAAGTAGGCCACGGCCTCGATGGCCGGGGCGGGCCGCGACGTCAGGTCGACCCTCAGCCGGACCGGCAGCGGTGTCCGGTCCGCGATGCCGGACAGGGCGGCGTCCAGGCCGCGGTCCTCCAGCACGGCCGGGTGCAGGCCGCGGACGAGGTCCCTCAGCTCGGCGATGGCCTGCTTCGCCTCGCGGTGCGCCTCGTCGATCACCTCGCGGGCGTCGTCGGGCAGGTCCTTCATGGTGGCCTTGGCGAGGCCGAGGTTGACGGCCATGGAGACGAGGCGCTGCTGGGCGCCGTCGTGCAAGTCCCGTTCGATCCGGCGCCGTTCGGCGTCGGCCGCGTCGACGACGCCCGCGCGGCTCTCGGTGACCTCGGCGACGCGGAGCCGGAGCAGTTCCTCGCGGCTGGGGCCGAGGCGGGTGAGGGCGGCGCGGGTGTCGAGCCGGGCGAGGGCGCGGGAGAGCCAGGCCGCGCCGTACAGCCCGGCGATCCCGGCGGCCGTCGTGTACACCGCCTGCGTGGTGTAGCCGATGTCCTCGGCGCGCACCTCCACCGGAAGCGTCCAGATCCAGACGTAGACCGTGGCGGCGACGGCGGCCGCCGCCCACGTCAGCAGGGTCAGCGTGCCGGCGAGGGCGATCAGCGGGCCGACGAACAGGTGGTACTGCACCTGCCGCCAGGCGGCGGGCGAGCGCAGCCACCGCTTGGTCCGCTCGGCCCGCGTGGCGCCTCCCACCTCGACGGGCCGGGGGATGTCCACGCCGAGCCGGCCCCGGAAGCGCGCGCCCTGGACGACGGTCAGCACGGGCGAGGCGAGGGCGAGCACGGCGAGCGGGACGAGCGCGGCGGCCACCACGCTCAGCGCCCGGGTCGGCCCGCCGTTCAGCCACGGCACGGCGACGACGAGCAGGGCGGCGACCTGCACCAGGGCACCGGTGGCCAGGAACGCGGCGGCCCGGCCCGCACCGTCGAACGGCTTGAGCAGGGTCCGGAGCACGAGGGGGATTTGCATGTTCCAAACGGTAAGGCCGCAGGTCAGGGCCGGGCCATGGCGCTGCTTTCCGTCCTGGGGGTATAGCTGGTGCCACCCCGGGACGGGCAGCAGCACGACTGACAGCGCGGGGCCGCGCGGCGGATTCTTGGCGTACCGGGAACACGACCGGCACCACGGCCGACAAGGAGCCCCGCCCCGATGAGCGTCCTCGAACTCCCCCGCCGCGCCCGGCCCACGGCCGAGGACGACCGCACGGGCGCGCTCGCCGAGGTGATCGAGCTGCGCGGCGACGTGCCTCCCGCCGCCCCGCGCCGCCGCGGGCGCCTGCTCGGCCATGCCCTGGTGGCGTGCGGACTCGCCCTGCTCCCCTGGCTGTTCGTGCTCGCGACGAGCCTCCCGGCCACGACGACGGCCTCACGCTGGTCGGCCGCGTGGGTGGGGCTGGACGCGCTGGAGGCGCTCGCGCTCATCACCACGGGCCTGCTCGCGGCCCGTCGCGACCACCGTCACGGGGTGGCGGCGGCCGCGACGGCGGCGCTGCTCGTCATGGACGCGTGGTTCGACACGATGACGGCCGCGCCGGGCGCGGACCTCGTGTCGGCGCTGGTCATGGCGGTGGCGCTGGAGCTGCCGCTGGCCGCAGTGTGCGGGGGGCTGGCGGTACGGGCGGCCTCGCGCGCCTGATCCCCGGCCGGAAGCGGCCGAAGGCCCCGGCCCGCCGAAGCGGGAACCGGGGCCTTCGCGCGGCGTGGAGGGTCAGCAGCCCAGCAGACGCGAGCCCAGGTAGCCCTCGATCTGGTCGAGGGAGACGCGCTCCTGCTTCATCGTGTCGCGCTCGCGCACGGTCACCGCGTTGTCGTCAAGCGTGTCGAAGTCGACGGTGACGCAGAACGGGGTGCCGATCTCGTCCTGGCGGCGGTAGCGGCGGCCGATGGCGCCCGCGTCGTCGAACTCGATGTTCCAGTGCTTGCGCAGGTCCGCCGCGAGGCCCTTGGCCTTCGGGGAGAGCTGCGGGTTGCGGGACAGCGGGAGGACCGCGACCTTCACCGGGGCGAGGCGCGGGTCGAGGCGCATCACGACGCGCTTCTCCATGACGCCCTTGGCGTTGGGGGCCTCGTCCTCGTTGTACGCGTCGAGCATGAAGGCCAGCATGGCGCGGTTGAGACCGGCCGCGGGCTCGATGACGTACGGGAAGTAGCGCTCGCCGGCCTCCTGGTCGAAGTACGACAGGTCCTGGCCGGAACCGGCGGAGTGCGCCTTGAGGTCGAAGTCGGTGCGGTTGGCGACGCCCTCCAGCTCCGAGAACTCCGAGCCGCCGAAGTTGAAGCGGTACTCGATGTCGACGGTGCGCTTGGAGTAGTGCGAGAGCTTCTCAGCCGCGTGCTCGTACCAGCGCATGTTCTCCGTGCGCATGCCGAGGTCGACGTACCAGTTCCAGCGCTGCTCCATCCAGTACTCGTGCCACTGCTCGTCCTCGCCCGGCTTGACGAAGAACTCCATCTCCATCTGCTCGAACTCGCGGGTGCGGAAGATGAAGTTGCCCGGCGTGATCTCGTTGCGGAAGGACTTGCCGGTCTGGGCGATGCCGAACGGGGGCTTCTTCCGCGAGGTCGTCTGGACCTGCGTGAAGTTGGTGAAGATGCCCTGCGCGGTCTCGGGCCGCAGGTAGGTCACCGAGCCGGTGTCCTGGGTCGGGCCGAGGTGGGTGGAGAGCAGGCCGGAGAACTGCTTGGGCTCGGTGAACTGGCCCTTGTTGCCGCAGTTCGGGCAGTTGATGTCGGCGAGGCCGTTCGCGGGCAGCTTGCCGTGCTTGGCCTCGTACGCCTCCTCCAGGTGGTCCGCGCGGTAGCGCTTGTGGCAGGAGGTGCACTCGGTCAGCGGGTCGGAGAAGGTGGCGACGTGGCCGGACGCCTCCCAGACCTCACGGGCGAGGATCACCGACGAGTCGAGGCCGACCACGTCGTCGCGCGAGGTGACCATGGAGCGCCACCACTGGCGCTTGATGTTCTCCTTGAGCTCCACACCGAGCGGTCCGTAATCCCAGGCGGCGCGCTGGCCGCCGTAGATCTCACTGCACGGATAGACAAAGCCACGGCGCTTGCTCAGGCTGACGATGGTGTCGATCTTGTCGGCGGCCACGGTGCTCTCTTCATTGCGACGACGAACTTATGGACAAGGGTGGCGCGTAGCGCCTCGATGGGGGGTGGTGGTCGGGAGACGGGCGGGCGAATGCTTCAGGTTACCGGCGGCGCCCGCCCCCTCACCAAATCGGCTCTGGCCTTGGCTTGACCCGATCCCTCGGCATGGCCGATTGCGCCCCCTTTGCGAACAGCTTGTTGACAATCGTTTCCAGTTTTGTTGAAAATGACTGTCATGAACGAAAACCGTCCCCGCTCCGCCCGAATAACCACGGCCGCCGTCGCCACGGCCGCAGCCCTGGGGCTGCTCACGCTCTCCGCCTGCGGCAACTCCGACACGGCGGGCAAGGCGGCGGACGGCAGACTCCATGTGATCGCGTCGTTCTACCCGATGGAGTTCCTGGCCAAGGAGATCGGCGGCGACCACGTCAGCGTGACCAATCTGACGAAGCCCGGCGTCGAGCCGCACGACCTGGAGCTCACTCCCAAGCAGACCGGCTCCCTCTCCGACGCGGGCGCCATCGTCTACCTCAAGGGCCTCCAGCCCGCCGTGGACGAGGCGATCAAGCAGTCCGGGAACAAGCACGTCGCCGACGCGGCCTCCCTCACCGACCTGGAGAAGCACGGCACCGAGGTCGACGGCCACCACCACTCCACCGGCGACAACCACTCCCACTCCGAGGGCGAGGCCGGCGAGGACCCCCACATCTGGCTGGACCCGGTGAAGTACGCCGAGGTCGCCAAGGGCGTGAACAAGACCCTCGCCGAGGCCGACCCGGACCACCGGGCCGACTTCCAGAAGAACACCGACGAGCTGGTCAAGAAGCTGGACGGGCTGAACAAGAAGTTCACGGACGGGCTGAAGAACCGCGCGTCCGACACCTTCATCACCACCCACGCCGCCTTCGGCTACCTCGCCGAGCGCTACGGCCTCACCGAGGAGGCCATCAGCGGCGTGGACCCGGAGTCCGAGCCCAGCGCCGCCCGGATGAAGGACCTGCACCAGCTGGCCAAGGACCACCACGTCGACACGGTCTTCTTCGAGACCATCGCCAACCCCGCCACCGCGCGGACGCTGGCCCACGACCTCGGCGTCAAGACCGACGTCCTCGATCCGCTCGAAGGGATCACCGACAAGTCCCGGGGCCACGACTACTTCGCCGTGATGGAGGCCAACCTCACCGCGCTCCAGAAGGCGCTCGGCACCAAGTGATGGAGGCAGGCAGCATGGACGGACAGCCCGTCATATCCCTCCGCGGGGCCACCGCCGCCCTCGGCTCGCGCCCCGTGCTGCGCGGCGTCGACCTGACCGTGCGGCGCGGCGAGGTCGTCGCGCTGCTCGGCGCCAACGGCTCCGGCAAGTCCACGGCCGTCCGCGCGATCGTCGGCCAGGTGCCGCTCACCGGCGGCGAGCTGGAGCTCTTCGGCACCCCGCGGCGCCGCTTCCGCGACTGGTCCCGGCTCGGCTACGTGCCCCAGCGCACCACCGCCGCGGGCGGGGTGCCCGCCACCGTCGGCGAGGTCGTCGCCGCCGGCCGGCTGGCCCGCACCAGGCTCGGCATCCTGCGCAGGGCGGACCGCGAGGCCGTCGTCCGCGCCCTGGACCTCGTCGGCATGGCCGACCGCATCAAGGACTCCGTGGACGCGCTCTCCGGCGGCCAGCACCAGCGGGTGCTGATCGCCCGCGCCCTGGCCGTGGAACCCGAACTGCTGATCATGGACGAGCCGATGGCCGGCGTCGACCTCGCCAGCCAGGAGGTCCTCGCGAGCGCCCTGCGCGCCCAGGTCGACCGGGGCGCCACGGTCCTCCTCGTCCTGCACGAACTCGGCCCGCTGGAGCCGCTCATCGACCGCGCGGTCGTGCTCCGCGACGGCTGCGTCGTCCACGACGGACCACCCCCCGAGGCCGTGGGCCAGCACGCCCTCCCCGGCCACGACCACGTACACCCGCACGCCGGACCGGCGGCGGAACCGATCCGGACAGGGCTGCTCACCTGATGGACATCCTCGATCCCCCCTTCATGCAGCGGGCCCTGCTCGCCGCGCTGATCGTCGGCATCACCGCACCCGCGATCGGCACCTTCCTCGTCCAGCGCCGCCAGGCGCTGATGGGCGACGGCATCGGCCACGTCGCGCTCACCGGCGTCGGCCTCGGCTTCCTGCTCAACACCAGCCCGGTGTGGATGGCCACCGCCGTCTGCGTCCTCGGCGCCGTGGTGATGGAGCTCATCCGCTCGTACGGCAAGGCACGCGGCGACATCGCGCTCGCCATGCTCTTCTACGGCGGCATGGCCGGCGGCGTGATGCTGATGAGCCTCTCCTCCACCGGCTCCAACGCCAACCTCACGACCTACCTCTTCGGCTCGATCACCACCGTCTCGGAGCAGGACATCGTGGCGATCTGCGTCCTCGCCGCGTTCGTGGTGCTGGCCACCCTCGGGCTGCGCCGCCAGCTCTTCGCCATCTGCCAGGACGAGGAGTTCGCCCGCGTCACCGGGCTGCCGGTACGGCTGCTGAACCTGCTGATCGCGATCACCGCCGCCGTGACCGTCACCGTCGCCATGCGCGTCGTCGGCCTGCTGCTCGTCAGCGCCCTCATGGTGATCCCGGTCGCCGCCTCGCAGCAGATCGCCCGCAGCTTCGCCATGACCTTCGGGCTGGCCATCGGCATCGGCGTGCTGGTCACCGTCTCCGGCACCGCCACCTCGTACTACGTGGACGTCCCGTCGGGCGCCACCATCGTGCTGCTCGCGATCGGCACCTTCATCGCCCTGACCCTGCTGGCGACACCCCTCGCCAGGAAGCGCGCCCGGCAGGCCGCGGCGGCCGCCGACGACGGCTGCACCCTCACGGTGCCGGACGCCCGCACCCCGGCCGACGACGTCCGCGTCTGACGCCACGGCCCCGGCGTACGCGCCGGGGCACACCCGTCCCACCCCCGCGTCCGGCGCGCGGGGGTGGCGTACAGGCACGAAGGCGCGTCCCGGGGCTTACGCACCCGGTGCCGCGTACTGGCACAATTGGCGTGCGACACGTGCGGATGGGTGTTCAGGCGAGCTTTTGGAGGCAACTGTGGCGACCGCGGGTCCCCCGGTACGCGGCCGGTCCACCAAGCAGCGGGCCGCGGTGTCGGCCGCGCTCGACGAGGTGGACGAGTTCCGGAGCGCTCAGGAACTCCATGATCTGCTCAGGCACCGCGGCGCTTCGGTGGGTCTGACCACCGTCTACCGCACGCTCCAGTCCCTCGCCGACGCCGGCGAGGTCGACGTGCTGCGCACCAGCGACGGCGAATCGGTCTACCGCCGCTGCTCCAGCGGTCACCACCACCACCTGGTGTGCCGGGTGTGCGGCAAGGCCGTCGAGGTCGAGGGGCCCGCCGTGGAGAAGTGGGCGGACGCCATCGCCGCCGAGCACGGCTTCGTGGACGTGGCCCACACCGTCGAGATCTTCGGCACCTGCGGGGACTGCGCCCGGCGGGAGCAGTAACCCGCAGGTGCCCATGGGGCATCAGCCCTCGGCGGGCCGCTCCACCGCGTTCGGGACCGCACCGCCGAAGCGGCGGTCCCGCTGCGCGAACTCCAGGCAGGCGCGCCACAGATCACGGCGGTCGAAGTCCGGCCAGAGCACGTCCTGGAAGACCATCTCGGCGTAAGCGCTCTGCCAGATCAGGTAGTTGGACGTGCGCTGCTCGCCGGACGGCCGCAGGAACAGGTCCACGTCCGGCATGTCCGGGTAGTACAGGTACTTCGCGAGGGTCTTCTCGTTGACCTTCCCCGGGTCCAGCCGGCCTGCCGCCACGTCGCGCGCGATGGCGGCCGCCGCGTCCGCGATCTCCGCGCGCCCGCCGTAGTTCATGCAGAAGTACAGCGTCAGCCTGTCGTTGTCCTTGGTCTGCTCCTGGGCGATCTGGAGCTCCTTGGCCACCGACCGCCACAGCTTGGGCATCCGGCCCACCCAGCGCACCCGGATGCCGAGTTCGTCGAGCTGGTCGCGGGTCTTGCGGATGAAGTCGCGGTTGAAGTTCATCAGGAAGCGCACCTCGTCGGGCGAGCGCTTCCAGTTCTCGGTCGAGAAGGCGTACAGGGAGATGTTCCCGACGCCCATCTCGATCGCGCCCTGCAGCACGTCCAGCACGCGCTCGGCGCCGACCTTGTGGCCCTCGGTACGCGGCAGGCCGCGGTCCTTCGCCCAGCGGCCGTTGCCGTCCATGACGATGGCCACGTGCTCGGGGACGAGCTCACCGGGGATCTTCGGCGGCCGCGCCCCGGACGGGTGCGGGTCGGGTGTGCGGTACTCGCGTCGGGAACGGCCCAGAATCCCGCGTCGTGCCATGCGTGCCACTTCTCCTCGATGCCAGGGTGTACTTCTCTGGGTTACTTCTCTACGTAACGGAGGGAGCGGAGCCCCCGCTCCAGGTGCCAGTGCAGATACGCCGCCACCAGGCCGCTGCCCTCCCGGACGTGCCGCGCCTCGCACGCGTCCGCCGTCGCCCAGTCCCCGGTCAGCAGCGCGCCGAGGAGCCCGATCGACTCCGAGGAGGGTACGACGCTCCCGGGCACCCGGCAGTCACCGCACACGACCCCGCCCGCGGCCACCGAGAAAAAACGGTTCGGACCGGGCATGCCGCACTTCGCGCAGGAGTCGAAGCTGGGCGCGTAGCCGTTGACGGCGAGGGAGCGCAGCAGGAAGGCGTCGAGGACGAGGTGCGGGGCGTGCTCGCCCGCGGCGAGCGTCCGCAGGCCCCCGACGAGCAGCAGATACTGCTGCACGGCGGGCTCGCCCTCGTGGTCGGTGAACCGCTCGGCGGTCTCCAGCATGGCCGTGCCCGCGGTGTAGCGGGCGTAGTCGGTGACGATCGCGCCGCCGTACGCGGCGATGGTCTCGCTCTGGGTGCACAGCGGCAGGCTCCGCCCGACGAGCTCGTTGCCCCGCGCGAAGAACTGCACGTCGACGTGCGAGAACGGCTCCAGCCGCGCCCCGAACTTCGACTTCGTCCGCCGCACGCCCCGCGCCACGGCCCTGACCCGGCCGTGCCGCCGGGTCAGCAGAGTGATGATGCGATCCGCTTCCCCCAGCTTCTGGGTACGCAGCACAACGCCGTCGTCGCGGAACAGACTCATGCGGCCATTGTCCCGTACCCCGGGGTGCGCCCGTGCCGGGGCTGCGCCCCGGACCCCGCAACACGGCTTCGCCGCGTTGTCCTCAAACGCCGGACGGGCTGAATTTTCCGGACCGTGGCTCTTCGGCATGCGGCCCGCAGGCTTGCGGCCCGTAGGTTGCGGACTACGCCAGCAAAATCAGCCCGTCCTGGGGGCACCTCCCAGCGGTAGCTGGAACGGTACACCCTTCCGGACACACGGCCGGGTGCGTCCATCTGAGCAGCACGAAGCCCCGCCCATGCGCCTCAGAGTGAGGGCACAGGCGGGGCCTGCATGGGGACTAGCGGTTCAGGTCCCGGTGTTCTTGAAGCACCCGTAGCGCGGGCATGAGCCGGGGCAGGTGACCCGGGCAGCGGGGTTCGCTCGGGAGCGTCCACGCGTGCCAGCAGGACAGGCACCACACCGCCCGGTCATGCTCGGGGTCCGGTACCGCGTGACTGCCGCAGCGGGGGCACTCCTGCACGGTGTCTCCTAGGCCGAGAGGTCGAACTCTCCCAGCTTGGCACCGCTCAGAAACTCGGTCCACTCAGTGGTCGTGAACTCGACCGCTCCGCCGGACGCGGAGTTCCGGACCGCCACCTTGCCGGGCACGTTCGTCGCCACCTCGACACAGCGCGGATCGTCGTTGTTGTACTTGCACGTGCTGGACGTGCGGAACTCGAACTCGGGGATTGCGCTCATGGTGCTTGATCCCTTCGTCATGCTGCGGGGAGTCGGTCCCCGGACCGTCGTGCACTTGCTGACCCGCCCGGCGCCGCAGACCCGACTATCCGAAGCGACCGGGCGGGGGCTGGAGCCTGTCTCTGCCGGGGCCAGTAGTCGGGGAGACATCTCGGGGTCATCCGGCAGAGACAGGGGTCTAGTAGCGCCCGGGGGCGCCGTGGACGGCGAGCCAGACGACGGCGGCGACCGAGGCCACGAGCGCGCAGGCCACGAGCGCGCCCATGCCGTATTCGGCCGCGTAGAGGGTCCAGCGGGGTAAGCGCCAGCGGCGCGCCTTGTGGCGGCTCACCGCTCTCCCTCCCGGACCACGGTCAGCACGCCCTGAGAGGTCATACGGAAGGAGCGATGATTCGAGATACCCGCGTGCTTCATGCACTTGTCTTGGACGACGCCGGGAGACGGTTCACCCTTGATCTGCCACGAGCACCCCTGGCACTTGGCGGCGTACGTGATGCTGTCGCGGTGCGTGGTGATCGTGTGGGTTACACCGGGCAGGATGATGGCGCGGCTCACTTCACCACCGCCATGTGGTGCTTCTGGTCGTGGGCCGCCTGGTCGGCATCGATCTTCTTCACCCCGGTCACGTCGCCGCGCGCCTGGCGCTTGTCCCGTGTCGCCATCAAGTCGCGGCAGGTCTGGCAGGTCACGTAATTGATGGAGCCGACAGCCGACGAGTGCGGCACGGTGACGACCGGCGCCGCGTAGTAGGTCTTGGGCATGGCGTGGGGCGGAGGCATCAGCACGACGACCTCTCAGGGTTCGTCTCCACGATGTACGGCCCGACCTGGAAAATCCGGCGGACCCGCGTCCGCTCTTCGGGGGCCGTGTTCTCCCCGGCGGGCGGGTGGCTGCGCGTGTGTTGGTCGTCCCCCGCCCGGGTGCCCTTCGCGGGCTGCTCCTGCTTAAGCTCTTCCATGGCTGCCTGCCTCTTTCAGGTGGTCCATGCCCCCGGACCGGTAGGACGGTCGCGGGGGTGCACGCTTTGTGCGCCCCCAACGTTCCGCTTCCGAGGCTGGCCGTGTAGGGGCATGGGTAGGGGCAAGTCCCGCTCGAACATGGGTTCTTGCCGTACCTGGGGGCAGCGCTAGGGGCAAGATGGACCTATGGCCATCGGCGTATTGATCAGGGACCTCCGTGAGGCACGAGGATGGTCCCAGGGACGACTAGCGGACGAGATCAACGATGCCTTCGGGACGGGACTCACTCGTGAGTACGTCAGCCGCTGGGAACGTTCCAAGGTGGAACCGGGAGCGTTCTACCTCCGGTGTTTGTCGGCCGTCCTGGACGTGCCCCTAGCCGTTCTTGAGGGTGAAGTGAAACGTCGTACGTTCTTGTCCGATGTAGCAGCCACCGCCATAGCGCCGGTGGTGGCCTCAGATTTGCTCAGCGTTGGATTTGCCGCCAGGCTTCGCGGCGGGCCTTCCGTAGACGACTGGGAAAGCAAGCTGACTACCTACGGAACTGAATATATGAGCCTCGGTGCCGCCGACATTCAGCGGCGCGTGTCCGGCGAATTGGTGGTGATCCAGCAGCAACTCGAAAATCCCCGGCTTTGGTCGGTCGCTTCCAGGCTCATGACTCTTTATGCGAAAACCTTTCCAGGCTCCGATGGGGCCAAGGCTGTGAATTGGTACCGGCTTGCCGCTGAAGCAGCGGATCAGTCCGGCGACGACGATGCCCGTGTGTGGGTCCGGGGGCGCGCTGCTATTGCGTTGGGCTACGAGGGTGCTTCCCTCGGTGTGGCCGACGTACTCGCCGATCAGGCGATAGCGATCAGCGATAAGCCGTCGCTGGGGCTTCTGAACGCGATCATGGGGAAGGCGCACGCCGCAGCCATCCGGGGAGACACTGAAACGGCCCGCCGGCTCCTGAACCGGGGCCGTCACGTGTTCGATAAGGCGGCATCCGATGAACAAACATCTGACTATGCGGTGCCCTGGTGGCGAATGAATGTATTCGTCTCTCTCCTTGCTGCGCGCCTTGGTGAAGAAAAGGTAGCGGTAGAGGCTCAAGAAGCGGCCCGGCTAGAATTGCCCTCAGTTCTTCCGCGATTCGCTACTCACCTTGAAATGCATCGAGGGTTGATGCTGGCTCGCTCCGGCGATAAGTACGGCGGTACCAGGTATGCGCGGGCAGCACTTGACGCCCTTCCGCCAGAAAAGCACTCCCTCACCCTTCGAATGCTTATGGCCGAAGTGGAACAGTCCTAGCCGTCGGCCACCCGTAGCGACGAGTGACCAACGGCAGGAGCCCCCGACAGCCGCCCAGCGCGGGCAGTCGTCGGGGGCAGTGGTCAGAAGTGCCGGGGGCAGCAGCCCAGCTTGTACAGGTCGACAGGGTCGGGCTCGTCGCCGACTTCGAGCCGGAACAGCGCGGCGAACACAGCCCAGAGGGGATGCCCTTCGGGCGTCTCGCTGTCGGCCAACTCACAGCCAATTTCCCTGAGTTCGTCACTCGTCACGCCGGTAAGCCTCCAGTGCTGCCATGGCTGCCGCGCGGGCGGCTTCCTTCGGGTCGGTAGGGGTCGTGGGGTCGGCCGTCTTCTCGTGTGCCGACAGGGCGGCGTCGAGCGGGCCCAGGAAGCGCAACAGGGGGTGCGCCACGGGCACGCCGGACGAGCCGGGGACCGTGACCCCCTCGGCGACGATCTGAGCCGCTACGACGTCCCAGACGGCTCGCAGGGCCGGGTACCGTTCCGCGTCGCCGGAGACGGGCTCCAGGCGGCTCTTGGATGCCGTCGCGACAGCCTTGCGGGCACGCGCCGCCGCCTTACGGTGCGCATCGCTGCAATATCGGGTGCGCTGGTCGGCGTCGGCGGGAATCGGGGCGCCGCACGGGGCGTGCGCGCACCTTCGTGTCATTCGGTCCCCCTCATCAGTTGGCGGACAGCCGGAAAGGGCTTGTCCGGGACGGACGTGTTTTCCGTGCTGGGGCCGGGATCGCTGAGCGACACCGCCGCGAACTTTCGGCCCGCACTCGCCCTGTGTCAGCGCGGACAAGTCGAGAACGCGCACGATCATCTGCGTGATCACATCTCATGCGCGCGGGCGGCAGTGGCGGCACTCAATGAGCCAGGCATCCGACCGTCCCTCAAGGGCGACGCCAGTGGGCAGCCGCTCTTTCGGCGCGTACGAATGGCGGGGACACGAGCGACAGCGCACCGGAACCCACTGCCGCTCATCCCCACTCAGGACCGCCCGGCCATCGGGCCGGACCCACGCCGGGCGCATCCACGACGACCACTCACTCAGCTCTTCCGAAGCACCGGGAATCTCACGAGCCCTGAACGCAATGAGAGTTCGACCGTCGGCAAGTCGGTGAGCCGTCCCGACCTGCCGTGCCCACCCCCGTTCCAGGAGGTACCCCCCTAGGTCAGAAGGCACCCCTACCCGCATACCCGCCCCCACCGGGGTCCGGTCGATATAGACCCCGGTATTCATCTCAACAAGCATGAAAGCTAGGCCAGTTCGGCAAGCTCAGCCGAGATCAGCCACTCAGCCTCGCTCTTCGGCACGTCGTAGGTCTCGCCGTTCTGGAGAACGCGAGAGGCGACGCCGTCATTGCTCGGGCCGTACGACATGTAGCCGGTCATCCGGACAGTGGCGGTCGGCTCATCGGTGTTGAAGAAAGACATGATGACTCCTCTTAGGCAGTAACGGTGATCTTGCAGACAGCGGCAGCGTTCGGGACGGCGATAGCAGCACGGGCAATCGCGCGGACCGCAGTGCCGTCCTTAAAGAATCCGAACTGATCGGAAATCTGAAAACCGGCGTCCTTGCGCCACACGGCAAACACCTGGTCCGCCTCATAGGTCAGAATGTCACTCTCCGGCACGAACGAGGAAAGCCACACGGGCACACCCAGAATCGACCGCTGAATACCAGCCGTAGGAGAGCCAGCCGACTCACTCAGAAGCGGCTTAAGGGAACCGGACGACTCCCGCAGCGCCATAAGCGCCGTCCACGCCTTCGGGCTCATCACAATTGCCGTCGCCTTTGCGTTCGCTGCCTCCAGCTTCCCGAAAGCCGTCACGAACGGGTCAAGGTCCTTGAGGCCGCCCTTACTGAGGCTGAACTTGTGTTGTCGTAGGTGCTGACAGGTCTTGATCCCTGCGGTACGTCGAGAGGTATGCGGTACGCGCAAGGTGGTGGATTCACCGACGAGCGGCGGGAGTTCCGCGAGCGGCTGCGGCTTGAGGCTGCCGAGCGGTTCGCCCGGGGTGAGAAGAGCTCCGTGATCGCGAAGGACTTGCGGGTCCATGTGCGGTCGGTGGAGCGGTGGCGAAAGGCCTGGCGGGACGGCGGCCCGAGAGCCCTGCGGTCCACGGGCCCGGCCTCGCTGCCGAGACTGGACGAGGCCCAGCTCACCGTGCTGGAGCGGGAGCTGGCCAAGGGCCCGCTGGCGCACGGGTGGCCCGACCAGCGGTGGACACTGGCCCGGGTCAAAACGGTGATCGGCCGCCGGTTCCACATGACCTACACGATTCAGGGGGTGCGTAAGCTCTTGGTCCGCAATGGCTTCTCCTGCCAGGTGCCTGCCCGGCGGGCGACCGGGCGGGATGAGGAAGCGATCACTGGGTGGGTGAAGGAGACGTGGCCGCAGGTGGAAGCGCCGCGGCGGCGCTCGGGGCCTGGACCGTCTTCGAAGACGAGGCCGGCTTCTCGATGACGCCGCCCACCGCCCGCACCTGGGCCCGACGCGGACACACTCCCGTCATCAGGGTCCGGGGCCGCACCACCCGCTGCCTGTCGGTTGCCGCCCTGGCCTGCTACAAGACCGGCGAACGCCCTCGTCTGATCTACCGGCCCCGCCGCCACAACGGCAGGAAGGGCGCACGCAAGAGCTTCGCCTGGACCGATTACCGTGACCTGCTCATCGCCGCCCACCGGCAGCTCGGTGCCCCGATCGTCCTCATATGGGACAACCTCGGCACTCATCTGTGCGCCGGAATGCGGAAGTTCATCGACAGCCAGGACTGGCTCACCGTCTACCAGCTCCCCGCCTACGCACCCGAACTCAACCCGGTCGAAGGCCTCTGGTCGCTTCTGCGACGCGGCTTCACCGCGAACGTCGCCTTCACCAGCGTGGACCATCTCATCCGCACGGTGCGGCACGGTCTTCGCAAGATCCAGTACCGCCCCGACCTCCTCGACGGTTGCCTCGCCGAGACCGGCCTGGACCTCCGGCCCGGATAACGCACTACGACAACACGAGTTCATCCTCAGTAACCGCATGGGTCTGAATACCCGGCGTATTGGCAATGCCGATGAACCCCTTACCCGCCCCGGTGCCAATCAGCGCCTCACGGTCGAACCCGAGGGCAACGGACCTAATAAGAGACTTCGCCATGGGGTTCAGGAAAGCCGCCCCACCATCGTCTAGAAGCTCATTCGCGATCAGGTCAGCCGCCGCAATCTTCTTCGGCGTGACCTTCAGCGGGTCAGTGCCAAAGCCGCCGGTCGGCAGGTCGTCAAGCTCACCCACGAAGCCAGCGGAGAAGTCCGAACGGATCACGGGGAACGCGTAAGTCTCCGCACCGGTCTGGACACGCTGAACACCGCTCTCCATCACGACAGACTGAGGCGCCAGGAGGTCAACGAACGTCCGCGCCATCTCTTCCGGCGAGAACGCCTTATTCGTGCCCGTCGTCGTGATGCCTCGTGACATCTCAAGAGAACGAGCCATCAGCTCGCCAGGGGTTGCATTCATGCGCGCTTCAACCTTTCTTCCCAGGGAGCGAGTCGTGCCCATCTCCTGAAGCGGGGACGTGACCCGCATTGCCTGTTCCTCAGCGGCAGCCGCCTCAAGGTGCCGCTTGATCTGGCCGTCAGCCTCGCTGACCTTTTCAAGGAGTTCCGACTCTGCCGCGCGCTCATCTCGACTCAGAGAGCGCTTGCCGGAATCTGACTCGAAGGTTCGTAGACGTGCTAGGTATTCGTCGCGCTTCGCCATGTGGGCGTGCGCTCGCTCTGCATGAGACAACGGGACTCCCTCCAGATGAATGGAAAAGCCGACCAAACCTCTAGGGGTCAGCCGGCGGTGGGGTAGCGGGTGAATGCGAAATCACCCTTCACTCTTATCAGTAAATGTCTACGCAGCCTTGCCCTCAGCGCGCCTGTTTGCCGCCCACTCGCGCTTACTCTGTCGGTTCCGCTCCGCCCGGCACTCGTCCGAGCACATCAACGGCCAACGGCGCTTCTGCCCCTCCGGGCGCTTCTGCTCATACATTTCGTCGCACACTTCGCACGTGCCCGTGAACACCTTCATGCCGTCCACCACACGGATAGTGCCGCCCTTCGTCTGCCACTCAACCGGGCGAGCCTCACGGCGCCGGATGATGAGCCGAGACCGAAGCACGTCCGTACGCAGCGCGGGCGGGAACTCCCAGAGAGGCCGGAACGGGTCGGCAACGAGCCGGAACGACCCACGAGCGAAGCCAGCGCGCACGGCAACAGGTCCACTCTCACCGCGCATAAAGCGGCTGGTGTCCCACTCCATGAACGCCCGGACGACCGCCGGGTCTACATGCTCCGTCAGTTCGTCTGGGGTGTCGGCAAGCGCCTCAATCTCGTTGTCCATAACGCCAGTTGGGTTGTAGTACACGAAGGAACCGTCCTGTTGGAGGGCATGAAAAAACCCCGGGTCGGCGAGCCGGGGCAAGTCCTCAATTGAGTAGGTGATCAGCAAGGCAATGCGCCACGGGGCGCGCTGGTCACGCGGCTTTCCGCTTGCGGTAGTCAGCGGTTTTGCATCGGTTGGAGCAGAAGCGACGCGGTCGGCCACGGCCCGACCAACCGGCGGGCTCACCGCAGCGAGCGCATGTGGCGTTCTCGCGCTCGTATTCCGCAGCCCATCGGGCGTCGTCCAAGTCGTCCTGCGCCTCCTGGCAATCGCGCTCCGCTTCGTCGTTGTAGTCGCAGTACTTCTTGAGCGGGTGAGTTGCCTCAAAGGTCTCGCCGCACAGCGGGCAGGTCTTCCAGGCGATCAGCTTGCGAGGCTTCTTGCTGGCCCGGTAGCCAGCTTGACGGCAAGCGGCGGAGCAGTAGCGCTCTTGTCGTCCGGTGAGCCGCTTCCCGCAGTCCTGACAATCGTCTGCGTGGTTGTCGTGGTCGTAGTAGCCCATGAGTGCCCCGTGTCGAAATCCCTTGTTACGTAACGGCTAGTGGAGTAACGGCTATAGCTTTTTCTTGTAAGTTCTTAAGGGATAGATGAAGTACTGTCACTCGTCACTGAAATTAGTAACAACCTGACTTTGCCCTCCCCTCGCCCGCTGTCTTGCGGACCGGTAGGCGGCGCGGTCCCGGCAGCGCTTGGAGCAGTACCGCGCTGGCCTTCCTATGCCCTTATAGGCCACGGCGGCGCTGCATTCTGGACCTGCGCACGGCTCGCCCTCCCGCAGCGCCTCAGCGGCCCGCAGCGCTTTCGCTGTGAGCGCGTGCAACGTCACGGCCCGTTCGTCGTTGCCGCGCACTTGCTCCCACGCGACGGATTCCGCCTCCCGGAGTCTGGCGAGCAGTGTGATGAATCTCGGTGTATCCATGAGTTCCGTTCGGTGAAATTTGGCGTAAGTCGAGAAAGGAAACGGCGAATCACGTAGTAACCCCGGGGCTAGCCGGTGATGTTCTGCCGTGATTCGCCGGACTCGAAGAACTTCTAGCGAGTCGATTGCCTGCCCTCATGCGCTCTGGAGCGCAACGATTCCCCGCTACGACGAAGCCCCGCCCCTCCACCGTGGGAAGAACGGGGCCGTGCAGGGCGTAGACGGGCTTACGCAGCCCTCTGATAGGTGGCAGGCGCGGACTCTTCCGCCGTCTTCTCTACGGCGTTCCATTCGATGGCGACGCGTCCGCCGGGGTGCCCGTTCGGGTAGACGGTGACTGTGCAGCCGTACCGCATGAGGAGTGCGCGCCGGATTTCCCCCGTCGTGGCGTCCCACGCCTCCCACAGGAGAGTGTTAGTGCGCGTCCATGTCTCGGTTACTTCCGGGGCGTGCTCGGCTTCCAGACGGGCGTACGTGGCTTCGATCTCGTTCAGCTTGGCGACGAGGGTTTCCAGCGCCGGGCCGTCCACCTTCGCCACAGCCTTCGTGACCCGCTCACGAGACGCGGCAAGGTCATCCATGTCGGCACTGCGGTCCACGCCACCCGAGTAAGTGACCTCATACAGCGGCTCGTCGCCGTGCTCGGCGCGGAATTCCGCGTACACCAGGGGCTCTATCAGGTGGGCCATGATCGAGCCGTGCCCGTGCTTGCACTTGTAGAGCCGCTTCTTACTGCGCGAGAGTCCGCCGTTCATCTTGCAGCCCTGTGAGCAGAGCACCATTCCGGAGAGCTGGTGTGCGTCCTCTCGTTCGGCGCGCTCTCCGCCTTCGAGTTCCTTGAGACGGTCTCGGAGGCGCTTGGACGTCGCCGCATCGATCACCTCGGGTCCGAATCGGACGGGGGTCACGCCGTCTTCTTCGGTCACAAGCTCACCCTTGAACTCGCGCCATCCCCGCAGGATCACGCTGTGAAGCAGGTTTCGCCACTGCTGCCGACCGATGGGCAAGGCGCGCGCGGTAGCGGCCAGTGTGGCGCCCTTGCCGCGTGTGAGGAGTACGTCTATCTGCTTGCGGACCAAGGCGAACGCGTCGGGGTCTTCCGCAAGGTACGCCTTGCCGTCGCGCCGCTCCATCACGTACGGGAACGGGGCCTTCCCCGAGACCCAGCGGCCTTGTGCCCGGCGCTCCTCATGGGCCGCTTCGCTGCGGTCCGTGATGATGCCCAGCTCCCATTCCGCCACGGCCGCGATGATCGTCGCGATCAGTCGCCCGGTCCCGGACTTGTCGGAGCTGTCCAACAGGCTGTCCGACGTGATCAGCCGTACGCCGTTCTCATCGGCCCAGTCCATGAGCTTCTGAAACTCACGCACGGACCGCGCAAAGCGGTCGAGCTTCCACGCGATGACGACGGCCGGACGTGCCGCCATGATCCGGGCCATGCCCTTCTTACGGGCCTCAAGAGCGGAGCCGCCGGACACGCCATCGTCTACGTAGGCGTTCGCCTCAGCGGCGGCAATCGTCTCGGCATCGAAGCCCAGCGCCTCAGCCTTGAGGCGGCAGGCGCGAAGCTGGACGTCCAGCGACGACGATTCGTCGGACGAACGGGACAGGCGGAGGCTGAACGCAAGCTCAGCACGGGCAGGGGCAGCGGTATCGGTCACATGACGGTTCGAGGGAGTGGAACGCCTGATCACGACGGGCGGCGTGTCCCCGTGAAGGGGCGCAAGCGTCCTGGCAGGGGCGAAGGTCTTCACGCCCGGGGTCTTGTGAGTCGATTGCCCGGCATCGCTGACCAGGGCTGACGGGACGGGGGTGGTGGTCGTCTTCACCCTTGCCCTAGAGCGCAAGGGCTTCCCGGAAACGCGGGTGTCAGGCGCGGAAGTGGTCACACTGGCTGTGGACATCGGCGAATTCCCCAGGGATCTGCCCCGGACAGCCCCGGCAGTGTGACGCCGGTTGTGTCCTAGGGGGTGAACAGTTCCCTGGGGGAGTTTGAGGACGCGGCCGCAGGCCGCCCCCGCCGCAGGCGGCAACGGACCCGCAGGCGGCGAACGACCCGCAGGCGGAAGCCGGAGAGGCACCCGGAAGACAGAGACCTACGACGGGGTGCGGGCCGCCGCCAGCAGGCGGTCCGTGTCTTCCGGGCACAAAAGAAGGGCTCGCCCCACCGTCGCCAGAACCTCCCGCTCGGCGGGCCGGTACGGCCCGTCCGCCAGGGCGATGCGCGCACCCTGCAGCAGGATCGACTCCCGCCCCGCGGGCGCGAGATGCGGGGCGAGCGGCTCCAGCGCCTCGTGCAGCTCGATGGCCAGCGCCGTGCCCCGGGGGTCGAACCCCTCCGGGCCCGGCCCGGGAAACGCGCCGTTCGCCCCGTATCTGCCGGGCAGGCGCCCCGTGTCCGCCGCGAGCGCCTCGATCAGCGTGATCAGCTGCTCCTCGCTGCAGTCGACGAAGCCCGCGGCCCGCACCGCGCCGACCGCGGCCCTGCGGACCGTCCGCGCCTCGGTGCCGCCCGCGGCGAGGACGGCGAGGGCGACCGTGTGCACGGCGTCGCGCAGCATCGCGGAGAACCGGGTGGTGGTGGGGTGGTCCAGGATGTCCATGCCGTAGCGGGCGCGGCACGCGGTGCACTCGACGATCGGCCCGACCGGCCCGCGCGGCAGCAGCGGCAGCCCGAAGGCGACGAGCCGGCGGCGGCCCGTGCGGCGGCGGTAGTTGCGGTCGCCGCCGCAGCCGGGGCAGTAGAACTCGCCGTCGCCGACGGTGCGCCATACGGTCCGTACGCCCACCACACACCGGTCCGGTCCGGATCGGCCTTGCGCGTGCATCACGGCTGGCACCTCCATAACGCCACGGCCTCGTCGCCGCGTTGACGTGATGTTAGCCACATCGATGATGTGGCGTCAGTACCCCGTGCGCAGACTTCGGGCGGCAGCGGGGCGAACACGCCACCGAGCCACCGGATACGGTGGTTTCGGTGGCGTCCCCTTGACCGCCGCGGAAGATCAGCCGCGGTGGGCGCGGTTGACCGCGGAGACCACGGCCTTGATCGAGGCGCGGGTGGTGTTGGGGTCGGTGCCGATGCCCCAGAGCACCTTCCCGTCGATCACGCACTCGATGTACGAGGCGGCGCGGGCGCTGGCGCCCTCGCTCATGGTGTGCTCGGAGTAGTCCAGCAGCCGTGCGTCGACGCCGACCGAGGCGAGCGCGTCGAAGAAGGCGGAGATCGGGCCGTTGCCGGTGCCCGTCAGCACGGTGTCCACGCCGTCCACGACGGCCTCGACGGTGAGCGCGTCGGTGCCCTCGCTGGTGGTCGAGGTCTGGTGGGAGCGCAGCGCGATCCGGCCCCAGGGGTTGTCGGCGGTGGGCAGGTACTCGTCCTGGAAGACCGACCAGATCTCCTGCGGGGTGATCTCGCCGCCCTCGGCGTCCGTCTTCGCCTGGATGATGCGGGAGAACTCGATCTGCATCCGGCGCGGCAGGTCCAGCTTGTGGTCGTTCTTGAGGACGTACGCGATGCCGCCCTTGCCGGACTGGGAGTTGACGCGGATGACGGCCTCGTAGGAGCGGCCGACGTCCTTGGGGTCGATGGGCAGGTAGGGCACGGCCCACTCGATGTCGTCCACGGTCTTCCCGGCAGCGGCAGCGGTGGCCTCCATCGCCTCGAAGCCCTTCTTGATGGCGTCCTGGTGGGAGCCGGAGAAGGAGGTGTAGACCAGGTCGCCCGCGTAGGGGTGGCGCGGGTGGACCTCCATCTGGGTGCAGTACTCGGCGGTCCGGCGGACCTCGTCGATCTGCGAGAAGTCGATCTGCGGGTCGACGCCCTGGGAGAAGAGGTTCATGCCCAGGGTGACCAGGTCGACGTTGCCGGTGCGCTCGCCCTGGCCGAAGAGGCAGCCCTCGATCCGGTCCGCGCCCGCCATGATCGCCAGTTCGGCGGCGGCGACGGCGGTGCCCCGGTCGTTGTGGGGGTGCACGGACAGGCAGATGTGCTCGCGCCGGGACAGGTGGCGCGACATCCATTCGAAGCGGTCGGCGTGGGTGCTCGGAGTGGACCGTTCCACGGTGGCCGGCAGATTGAGGATGATCTCGCGGCCGGCCTCGGGCTGCCAGACGTCCATGACGCTCTCGCAGACCTCCAGGGCGAAGTCCAGCTCGGTGTCGGTGAAGATCTCCGGCGAGTACTGGTAGCCGAAGAGCGTGTCGTCGCCGAGGATCTTCTCGGCGTACTCCACGACCAGCCGGGTGCCGTCGACCGCGATCTGCCTGACCTGCTCGCGGGAGCCGCGGAAGACGACGCGGCGGAAGACGGGCGCGGTGGCGTTGTAGAGGTGGACGGTCGCCCGGTGGGCACCGCGCAGCGACTCGACGGTCCGCTCGATGAGCTCCTCGCGCGCCTGGGTGAGGACGGAGATCGTCACGTCCTCGGGGATCGCGCCCTCCTCGATGATCGACCGCACGAAGTCGAAGTCGGTGGCGCCGGAGGAGGGGAAGCCGACCTCGATCTCCTTGTAGCCCATGCGCACCAGCAGGTCGAACATCTCGCGCTTGCGGGCGGGCGACATCGGATCGATCAGGGCCTGGTTGCCGTCGCGCAGGTCGGTGGAGAGCCAGCGGGGGGCGGCGGTGACGCGCCGCTCCGGCCAGGTGCGGTCGGGGATGTCGACGGCCTCGTAGCGGCCGTACTTGTGGACCGGCATCCCGGAGGGGCGCTGGGTCACGGTCGCGGCGGTGACGGGCGTGGGTCGGCCTACGGAATTGTCGGGCATCTGCGTGGGGCTCCTCGTGTGTCCGCTGGGACGGCCGACGGGGCTGATCACCGGCGAGGTGACCGCAACACCGAACTCCGCGGGGAGGGAGTCGGCCTACTGCAGACCCTCACCGCGGCAGCTAAGGAGAAGCAGCCCGTAACGCATGATGCTCAGCACGATAACCGAGCCCGCCGCGCCTGGGACCCCCCGTATCAGCATGCGGGACGCGATCACTGCGGGTCCCGTGGTTTCCCGTGGGCCGAGGGGGCCGGGGAGAGAATGCGGAATTGCTGTCCCTCAAATGATAGCCAACCACTCGATTTCATTAATCGTGGTGCCAAGCAGTGACAAGCCGGAGGGTCGGTGCCACATTGCCGCCATGAAACCGGTCTTCTGCACGATCGTGCCTCCGCACATCCTGGACAGGCTCGCCCAATCGGACGATCCGGCGGTACACGGGCCCGCCCAGCGCACCCTCGAACACGACTCCCTCCACCGCACCCGCCGCCGCGTCACCGCCCTCCGCGGCGTCGCGGCGCCGACGGGCACCCTCTCCGACAAGCCCCAGCGGACCATCTACGATGCCGGGCACCAGGAGACGACCCCGGGCACGAAGGTCCACTCGGAGGGCGACGGCCCGGCCAAGGACGCCACCGTCAACCGCGCGAATACGGCCCTGGGCGCCACTTTCGACTTCTATCTCCAGGCATACGGCCGGCATTCCGTCGACGATGCCGGACTTCCGCTCGACGCCACCGTCCATTACGGCACGAATTACGACAACGCCTTCTGGGACGGCTCGCAGATGGTGTTCGGGGACGGCGACGGACGGCTCTTCGGCGACTTCACCGTCTCGGTGGACGTCATCGGCCACGAGCTCACCCACGGCGTCACCCAGTACACGGCCAACCTGGAGTACTACGGCCAGTCGGGCGCGCTCAACGAGTCCCTCTCGGACGTCTTCGGCTCGCTGATCAAGCAGTACGCGCTCGGGCAGACCGCGGACCAGGCCGACTGGCTGATCGGCCAGGGACTGCTGGGGCCGACCATCCACGGCACGGCGCTGCGCTCCATGAAGGCGCCGGGCACGGCCTACGACGACCCGCAGCTGGGCAAGGACCCGCAGCCCGCCACCATGGACGACTACGTGCGGACCTCGCGCGACAACGGCGGCGTGCACACCAATTCGGGCATCCCCAACCACGCCTTCTACCTCGTGGCCACCGCGCTCGGCGGCCATGCGTGGGAGCGGGCCGGGAAGATCTGGTACGCCACCCTCACCGGCGGGCAGCTGGCCTCCGACGCCGACTTCGCGGAGTTCGCGCGGCTGACGGCCGCGACGGCCCGGAGCCTGTACGGCGAGGGGGACGCGATTCAGGCCGTGCTCAAGGCGTGGTCGCAGGTGGGGGTTCCCACCTCGTAGCGGCGGGCGAACGGGGTAAGGATGGCGGCATGCGGATTGCCATCACCCGGACCGGCGGTTTCGCCGGCATCGAGCGGCGGGCCGAACTGGACACCACCGGCCGGCCCGACGCCACCCATCTGGAAGCCCTGGCCCACCGGGCACTGGCCCCCGGGCGGGACGCCCCGGCGCGGGGCGTCCCCGACGGCTTCCACTACGAGATCGTCGTGGACGGCCGTCGGGTCCACTGCGCGGACCCGCACCTCACCCACGACCAGCGGGAACTGATCCAGACGGTGCTGAAGGAGGGGGCGTGACGGGGAGCGCCCCGTAAGGGGCGCGTCCGGTCAGAACCCGAGCTTACGGAGCTGCTTCGGGTCGCGCTGCCAGTCCTTGGCGACCTTGACGTGCAGGTCGAGGTAGACCGGGGTACCGAGGAGCGCCTCGATGTGCTTGCGGGACTTCATGCCGACCTCCTTGAGCCGGGAGCCCTTGGGGCCGATGATGATCCCCTTCTGGCTGGGGCGCTCGATGTAGACGTTGGCGTGGATGTCCAGCAGCGGCTTGTTCGCCGGGCGGTCCTCGCGGGGCAGCATCTCCTCGACCACGACGGCGATGGAGTGCGGCAGCTCGTCCCGCACGCCCTCCAGCGCGGCCTCCCGGATCAGCTCGGCGACCATGACCTGCTCGGGCTCGTCGGTGAGGTCGCCCTCGGGGTAGAGCGGCGGGCTCTCCGGCAGCATCGGCACGATCAGGTCGGCCAGCAGGGACACCTGCTTGTCGCCCACCGCGGAGACGGGGATGATCTCCGCCCACTCGATGCCCAGCTCCTCGCCGAGCCTCTGGATGGCGATCAGCTGCTCCGCGAGGGCCTTGGAGTCCACCAGGTCCGTCTTGGTGACGATGGCGACCTTGGGGGTCTTCTTGATCCCGGCCAGCTCGGTGGCGATGTAGCGGTCACCGGGACCGAGCTTCTGGTCCGCCGGGAGGCAGAAGCCGATCACGTCGACCTCCGCCCAGGTGGTGCGGACCACGTCGTTGAGCCGCTCGCCGAGGAGCGTGCGGGGCTTGTGCAGGCCGGGGGTGTCCACCAGCACGAGCTGGGCGTCGGGGCGGTGGACGATGCCGCGCACGGTGTGGCGGGTGGTCTGCGGCCGGTTGGAGGTGATCGCGACCTTCGTCCCCACCAGTGCGTTGGTCAGGGTCGACTTGCCCGCGTTGGGCCGGCCGACGAAGCACGCGAAGCCCGCGCGGTGAGGGGCCTGGGACGGGGAGGAAGCTCTATCCATACCGGATATTCTCCCCGATCCCCCGGCCGCCGCCGACCAGCGGCGGCCGGTTCCGTGCGTCCGGGCCTGCTCAGCCCGCCAGGAGCTTCGTGCGGAGGGTGCCGTCCGGGCCCGCCAGGAGGACGGGCGTCTCCGGGCCGCCCAGGTCCCGTACGGCCGCGCGGTCCGCCTCGGGGACGGCGGCCGCCTCGGAGACGACCGCCGCGGCCTCCAGCGACTTCGCACCGCTGGCGACGGCCATGGCGACGGCCGTCCGGAGCGCGCTGAGCTCCAGCGAATCGAGCGCGACGGTCCCGGCGACATAGGTCCGGCCGGTCTCGTCACGTACGGCGGCGCCCTCGGGGACGGCGTTGCGGGCGCGCGCGGAGCGGGCCAGGGTGATGATCTTGCGGTCTTCGGGGTCCAGCGTCTCCGTCATACGCGTGAGCATATGCAGCGCCCCGTAGGGATCAACCCCCGGTCCGGCCCCCGGTCACGGGTCAGCCCGCCAGCGAGTACATCCCGCCGCGGCGGCCCTCCGGCGAGTTGAGCCACTCGACCTTGGCCGCCGTGCCCGACTCCGGCACCGGGTTGTGCATCACGATCGTCAGGTCCGGGCGGGCCGGGACGCGCAGGTGGGTGCTCTCGAAGTACAGGGCGCCGACGAGGGGGTGCTGCATCTCCTTGACCAGCTGGCCGCCCTCCCGTACGTCACCGCGCGCCCAGAGCTCCGCGAACTCCTCGCTCCCCGCGGAGAGTTCGTCGATGATCGCCTGGAAGCCCTCGTCGCCCGGACGCTCCGAGCAGGCGGCGCGGAACTGGGCGACGACCCGGTCGGCGTTGGCCTCCCAGTTCGCGGCGCGCGAGCGGTAGACGGGGTCGGTGAAGAACATGATCAGACAGTTCTGCACGGTCTCCGGGCGGAAGCCCATGACGAGGCTCGCCGAGTCGTTGTAGGAGACGACGTTCCAGTACGGGTCCATGATGTGCGCCGGGAAGGGCATCCAGCTGTCGATCAGCCGGTGCAGGCCCGCGCACAGGTAGCCCGAGTCGTACTCGCTCTCCGGCAGCGGCGGGTTGAGCCCGGCCAGTACGTACAGGTGGCGGCGCTCCGGGCCGACGAGCTTCAGCACCCGCGCGACCGAGTCGAGCACCTGCGGCGAGACGGTGATGTCACGCCCCTGCTCCAGCCACTGGTACCAGGAGGCGCCCACCCCGGCGAGCACGGCGACCTCCTCGCGGCGCAGCCCCGGGGTACGGCGGCGGGCGCCGCCGTCCGGGAGGCCGACGTCGGCCGGGCTCACCCGGGCCCGACGGCTCATCAGGAATTCGCGCAGTTCCTGGCGACGGCGCGACTGCGCGGCCCCCGCCACGGTGTGTGTTCCGGTCCCGCTGACAGTCAACGGCTCCCCCTCAGCCTGGTGGTGCGGCCACCACCATAAGCGCCGTCTCCCCATGACTATTCCTTACACCGGAGGGTGATGCCCATGGCGATCGACACGTCCCCCTCCTCCACCGCTCCCGCCCCACCCGCCGCCGGGCGCATGACCACCCGCGCGAAGCTGATCCTGCTGGTGCTGTGCGCGGCACAGTTCCTCGTCGCGCTCGACTTCTCCATCCTGAACGTGGCGCTGCCCGTCCTCGGCGACGACCTGGGCATGGGCCAGGCCGACCTCCAGTGGGCGGTCACCGCCTTCGCCCTGCCGTCGGGCGGCTTCCTGCTGCTGTTCGGCCGGATCGCCGATCTGTACGGGCGGCGCAAGCTGTTCCTGACCGGGCTCGCCCTCTTCACGCTGGCCTCCGTGCTGGCCACGCTCGCCTGGAACCCGGCGGTCTTCCTCGCCGGGCGTGCCCTCCAGGGCCTGGGCGCCGCCGTCATCGTGCCGACCGGCATGTCGCTGCTGACCACGACCTTCGCCGAGGGCCCGCAGCGCGAGCGGGCGCTCGGCATCAGCGGCACCCTGATGTCCCTCGGCTTCACCATCGGGATGCTGCTCGGCGGCGTACTGACGGACACGCTCGGCTGGCGCTCCACCATGGGCCTGCTGGCCGTGGCGGGCATCGGCATCCTGGCGATCGCGCCCGGCCTGCTCACCGAATCCCGGCATCCCCAGCGGCCGCGCGTCGACGTCCCCGGCGCGGTGACCGTGACCGGCGGCCTGCTGGCACTCATCTACGCGCTGTCGACCGCGGCGCAGCAGGGCTTCGGCCGGGCGGACGTCGTCGTCGCCCTGGTCGCGGGCGTCGGCCTCCTCGTCGCCTTCGCGGCCGTGGAGTCGCGGGCCGCCGAGCCGCTGGTGTCCCTGCCGATGCTGCGGCGGCGCACGGTCGCCTGGGGGAACCTGGCCGGGCTGACCACCTTCGCGATGATGAGCACGGTCGTCTTCCTGCTGACCCTCTACCTCCAGGAGGTGCTGGAGCTCTCCGCGTTCCTCTCGGGCCTGGTCTTCGGTGTGCAGGGGGTCTTCGCGGCGCTCGCCGGGATCACCGCGCCCAGGGTCATCGCCCGCTTCGGGGCCCGCAACACGCTGGTGACGGGCCTGATCGTGCAGGCCGTCTTCACCGCGACGCTGCTCGGCCTGGGGCGCGGACCGGGAGGCGCGTGGCTGGCACTGGCCGGGGCCTCGCTCGCGTGCGTCGGCCATCTGTGGGCGATCGTCGCCTACGGCGTGACCGCGACGTCGGGCCTGCCGGACGGGGAACAGGGGCTGGCGACGGGTCTGGTGACCAGCTCGCAGCAGGTGGGCATCACGATCGGGATCCCGCTGCTCAGCGCGCTGTCGTCGGCGCGGATCGCTTCGCTGCGGGACGGTGGCTCGGACTTCGCGTCGGCGACGCTGGGTGGCGTCCGCCTGGGGGTGGGGGCCGATGCGGTTGTTGTCGCGGTGGTCGCGACACTCGTGGCGGTCGGGCTGCGGCGGAGCCGTTCCGCGGCCTGACGCGGGCCCGCTGCGGGTCCGTTGCCTCCTGCGGCGGGAGCGGCCTGCGGCCGCGTCCTCACCACCTCCCCCTTCACGCCCGCAGACTTCCCGCCCGCAGAACTTCACGCCTGCAGGCTTCCCGCCCGCAGAAGAAGCCCGACTCCCCGGAAAC
>NZ_JBSFWT010000070.1:0-39153 GCF_053594975.1 Streptomyces sp. NPDC002537 | reverse complement strand
GACTTCGAACACCTCCCTCAACGGCACGGGAGCCTCGTGCGTTGCGGAGACCGATCCCGTCACCCGATCAGTGGTCACGCTGAAAGAGCTCACTGGGCGGGATGACGCCGATGCGATCGGCATGCGTCTTGCCCACCAGCGCCTTGCGCAGGGCGACGACGACGTCGTTCGGTGTGACGTCCGTCTTGCTGCCGTTGCCACGTTGGATCTTCACCCCGGCGAAGGTGGGGATGACCAGCCGCTTGATCGCATCGTGGTCGTAGTGGACGACGAGCTTGCCGCCCTCCTCCTTGACCGAAAGGATCTGCGGCAGGGACTTGCTGCCGAGCAGGATGTGGTGCACGGAGTCGGTCTGCACCGTGACATCGGCGGACATGGCGGGCGTCGCGAAGCTCTTCATCATCCGGTCGACCTCGGCCTTGCCGATCTTCGGCTCCTGGTTGCTGCTGGGCAGCTCGACCACCGCATCCTGGCCGGTCGCGGCGCGGTCGCGGTAGGCCTTGGCGACCATCGCGACGGCCTTGCCCGTGTCCAGGCCCTGGTAGGGCTGCCCGTAGACCGGCACGGCCTTGCCCGGCTCGAACTTGATCGTGCCTTCCCTGGCCGTGCCCGTCTCGCCGGAGAACCGCTTCAGCGCGTCCGCGATCTTCTCCTCATCGGCGTCGATCTTGGGCTCCGCCGTGCGCTTGCCGCCCACGAGCGAGCCGATGACCGTCATCGGGTTGTAGTCCCGCCCGGACACGGCGCGCACCGTCGCCTGCGTGTCGATGCTCAGACCGGCGACCTCGGGCTTGAGCTCCGTCTGCTTGCCGCCGATCGACACCTTCAGTGGCGCGGTCGCGCGGTCGCCGAGCGCGGAGTCGAGCTTCTGCACGGCCTGCTCCTTGGAGCTGCCGCCGATCGCCACGCCCAGCACCATGGTGCCGTTGGGCACATCGGCGTGGTCGAGCAGCAGCCCCGCACCGTACGCGACGGCGACGAGGCCCAGGAGCCCGCCGCCGGCCAGGACCAGCTTGGAACGGCCCTTCTTCTTGGGCGCGCTCTTGGCCGGAGCGCTCTTCTTGGCGGGGGCCGGGGGCGGGGGCACCGCCGACTTGCCACCGGGCGCGGGCACCCCGGCCGCGGCACCCGCCCCGGTCACCTTGGGCCTGGGCACGGCCACCCGGGGCGCGCCGCTGTCGACGGGGCCCTTCGCAGCCGGGCCGCCGGGCGCGGGCACAGCGCTGACGAGCGCCTCGCCCACCGCGGCCTTGTCTCCGGTCGCGGGCACCGTGGGGCCGCCGCCCTTCTGCTTTTTCTTCTGCTGCTGACCCTTGGGGACAGCAGGGCCCTGCGGGGTGCCCTGCTGTCCGCCGACGGGCGGCGGGGGGACCTGCGGGATGCCTTCGCGCGGCGTGTCCGTACGGCCTCCGGTGAACGCGGCACAGCCGGGCGGCGTGGCCACGGGGGCGCCCTGGCCCGTGACGGGCGCGGGGAACTGTTGCGTCGACTCCACGCCCTGGGGAGCGGCGGCCGGGGCACCCATGGCGGCCGCGTTCCACGGCGTGGCGCCGGTCGTGGACGGGGAGGAGCCCGGCCAGTCGTCGACGGGCGGTTGTCGCATCGTCCCCGTCGTCGAGGGATCGGCGTATCCGGGCAGAGGCGGCTGCGGCGTCATGCCGGTCGCCGAGCCACCGCCCGGCCAGTTGCCGACCGGCGATTGCGGCATCGCACCGGTCGTCGAAAGGGGCGAGGAGGGCTCAGAGGTCGCAAGGGTCGCAGGATCGGCGTATCCGGGCGCGGACTGCTGCGGCATCATGCCCGTCGTTGAGCCACCGCCCGGCCAGTCGTCGCCCTGGTCGCCGGAGCGCCACGCGGCACGGCGCGAGGCCGCGTCGCCCTGCCAGGGCGTGCCGCCTGTGGCGGACGGGCCGGGCTGGGGGGCCGGAGTGGCGCCGGGCCAGTCGTCGGCCGGGGCCCCGACGGCCTGACCGCTGTCCTGCCAGGGAGCCGCGCCGGTGGTGGAGGCACCGCCCGGCCAGTCGTCGGCCGGGGTGTCCGAGACCATCCCGCCACCGTTCGGCCAAGGCGTGGCACCCGTCGCCGTAGAACCCGGGGCAGACGGGGCGGTCATGGGCCAGTCGTCGAGCGGGGCGGCGACCGGCGGGGGCGACTGGAGCAGCGGGTTCACGCCCGTGGCACCCATAGGGTCCATGGGCCACGGGGTGGCGGCGGTGGTCGAGGGGTCCTGCGGGCCGTGGGCGGGCGTGCCGGCCGGTCCGGGTCCGCCGACGGGAGCGGGAGTGCCGCCGAAACCGGCGGACGCGCCTTCCGGCACACCGGCGGCACCGCCTTGGACACCCGCGCCGACACCACCGGTCAGACCGCCGCGAGCAGGAGGCGGAGTCGGTGTGCTGGACTTGCGCGGATCGAACCAGCCGCTCGTCTTCTTCTTGCCCTCGGAGTGCTCGCCCTGGCGCTCCGCATCCGCGCGCGCGACGGGCGCCTCGGAGCGGCGCGGCAGCGCGGGCTTGCCTCCATCGCGCGCGCCACCGCCTGTGACCGGAGCGCCGGCACCGGCCGCGCCCGGAGCACCCATGGCGGCATCGTCCTGTACCACCTCATCACCGACGGGCGTGTGCATGATGACCGGCGGAATGGGCCGCGAACCCGGGATGTTGATGCGGATCCGCGTCGTCAGCGTGGTCTCGGTCCTGGGCTCTTCCGGCTTCGGCGTCAGGCCGGGCCCTTCCCCGGCGTCCGAGGACGCGTGGCGGGTTCCGTACGGAGGAGTCCCCGACGGGTAGGCGGCGCTACCGCGCCCCTGGGGCCCGGAGGATGAACTGTCAGATTCACGGCTCAAAGCAGGCTCTCCCGGTTGGCTCCGCCGCCCGTCATGACCTCGTTCGTCCGGCTCGGCGGCGCGCACCACCATACTGGGGCACCGCGGACGTACATTCGGCGCCCGCCGGATCGCCCGGCGACAGGGAGCGCGGGGCGCGTCCTCGCGCCGGACAGCGGCGTACCTCGTCCATGTGCCACTTATTGCCGGGGTTGGGGCTGCCACCCGGCGCAGCCCGGCGTGAAGGTCGTGCACCAGGCCCGCACGGTCTCGTACGTCATCTGGATCCCGCGCTCGTAGAGCAGCTCCTTGACCTCTCGGTACGAGAACGGGTGCCGGTGGTACAGCGACACGGTGTGACCGATCACCTCCGCCGGAAACAGGTACCCCCGGTACGGCGGCCCCGTCTCAGCCTCTGGCGCAATCCCCTCTCACGACGACTTACATCAAGATCATCACGCGCCTCCGCCGACAACCTGGCAGCGCCGATTTTGGTTTTCCGACTGTCAACGAAAGTGTTCGCGGGTATACCAGTGGGCGACAGGAAAATGTCATCGGCTCGGTAGAATTGGAAATGCCCCAGATCTTAAGGCAGGGATCCTGGGTCGGCACCGTAACTAAACGCTACAAGCGGCACTGGAAGTGCCACCTTCCTGTGCCGTGGCATAAGGGCTTTCGGTGTGAGTCTCTGGCCGCCATGACCGTTCATCTGTACCACCGGACTCCCTTCTGGTCCGAGCGCGCCGCTGCCCGGCTCCGCTGCATGTGGCACGAAAAATGGACCTCGACCGTCCGCAGTACCGCTGTGAGGCAGCCGACGTCGAGCCGGGAAGCGGGGATGGAAAGGGAGAGGAAACCGCGGAATAGCGGCGCCGACGGAGCTGTGAACGAGCGGGGGGGGGGCGGTGTAATCGGCCCTGCCTCCCGATTGGCTCCGCTGGAGTGACTTCGGATGCCTCGACTCACGCCTGGGCGCGCGAGACATCCTTCCTCCAGCCGCGCTGGATTGTCGCTGTCTCACGTGACCAAACCGGCACGCCGCTCGAGAATGGAAAAATTCTCCAGAGATATCGGAATATCTCATTCCGGATGGCTGGAACAAGCGGAGACAACAGAGAGGCTGCTCAGTGAGCAGGAAGAAGAAGTCAGGCGTTCTTGGTGGTTTCAAGGCGTTCCTGATGCGGGGCAACGTCATCGAGCTTGCGGTTGCCGTTGTCATCGGCGCGGCGTTTACCAACATCGTCAATTCAGTGGTCAAGGGTGTGATCAACCCGGTCGTCGGCGCCTTCGGTACCAAGGACCTCGACCGTTATGCGACCTGCCTCAAGGGCTCCTGCGCCAAGAGTGCAACAGGGGAAGTGACCGCGGGCATCTACATACAGTGGGGCACGGTACTCAGTGCCACGCTGACGTTCCTGATCACAGGCACGATCGTCTACTTCGTGATGCTGCTGCCCATGAGACGCTGGCAGGACCACCACGCCGCCAAGAAGGCCGCCAAGCCGGCGAAACCGACCGAGGCCGAGCTGCTGGAGCAGATCCGGGACGTACTGCTCGACCAGCGCCGCGACGGTGGGACGGAGAAGGCGACGGCCCGGCGCTTCCTCCTGGCCACGAGCGCAGCCACGGACCTGGAGCCGACGCACTATCCGGATCCGCGCCAGAGGCCGGACGCGACCCGGGGTCCTGCCTCTGGCGGGGATCGAACCGCCCACGGATACCGCAACCACGGCAGGTAATTCGTGTCGTCTGCCTGAGAGCCGGGGCCCCGCACACACGTCGTGCGTTCCGTAAGTCTCGTCGGAAGGCGGGGCACCGTTTTGTCTCCGGTTACCGATCCGGCTCCGGACCGGATCGGGTCGGCTGGCCACGTGGCCCAGCTGCCTGGTCGAGGTGAACTGGACGTGCGGTGTGGCGCAGGCTCCTGGAGCACGCGTTCTTACGCGGCGGCCACTGCCACCTGCTGGGTCGCGGTCTGCTCGTCCATGACCGCGCTGAGCTTGCGGGCGTACCGGATCAGCGCGCCGCCCACGACGAGGGCCAGCGCGCCTTGCCACAGGAAGTTTTCGCTCTGCGTCAGCAGGGACTGACCGATGCGTGGCAGTTGGCCGCCGATGGCGTCGCCGGTCGCCGCGGCCAGGAACCACACTCCCATCATCTGGTTGGCGAACGCCTTGGGTGCGAGACGGGTGGTGACCGACAGGCCGACGGGGCTGAGGAACAGCTCTCCGGTGACCTGGAGGAGGTAGGTGCCGATCAGCCAGAAGACAGCGACCTTGGCGCCGCCGGAGGCGATGTTCGAGGCCGCGGCCATCACGAAGAACGAGGCTCCCACGAGGATCAGGGCCAGGCCGAACTTCAGCGGGGTGGTCATGCGCCGACCGCGCCGCGTCCAGAAGGCGGCGAAGACGGGCGCCAGGAGGATGACGAAGAAGGAGGGCAGGCACTGCATCCAGCTGGCGGGGATCTGCCAGCCGAGGATGTGGCGGTCGGTCTTGTCCGCCGCGAACAGGTTGAGTTCGTTGCCGAACTGGTCGTAGATCATCCAGAAGACGGTGGCCGCGGCGAAGAGCCAGACATAGGACTTCAGGCGGGCCCGTTCCTGGGCGGTGATCTTGGGGCTGCGAAGCATGAGGGCGAGGTAGCCGGCGGGGACGATCACCGCGACGACCGTCAGGCCGAAGGTGATCCCGTCGATGTCCAGGGCGCCGCACAGGCCGCAGACCGCGAAGAGCAGGGCGATGGCACCCAGTGTGCCGAGGGTGGAGCGCAGTGCGCGGCGGCGTTCCTCGGCGGTGAGGGGCTGGCAGGGGTGGTCCTCGGCGTCGGGGAAGCGGCGCCCGCCGAGTACGTACTGGATCAGGCCGAGGGCCATGCCGATGGCCGCGGCTCCGAATCCCGCGTGCCAGCTGACCTCTTCGCCGAGGTATCCGACCAGCAGGGGCGAGAGCGTGCCGCCGATGTTGATGCCCATGTAGAACAGGGAGTAGCCCGCGTCCCGGCGTTGTTCGTCGTCGGGCGCGTAGAGACGACCGACCATGGCGGAGATGTTCGGCTTGAGCAGCCCGGTGCCCACGGTGATCAGTACGAGACCGGGCCAGACACCGTAGTTGCCCGGGATCGCCATGGCGGTGTGCCCGGCCATGATCACCACGCCGCCGTAGAGCACGGCACGGCGGGCGCCGAGCAGGCGGTCGGCCACCCAGCCGCCGGGCAGCGCGAGCAACGAGATCATCGCCATGTAGACGCCCTCCACCGCTTCGGCGGTCCCCGCGCTCAGCCCCATGCCCTCGGAGGCGGGGCTCGCGGCCAGGAAGGTCACGAGAATCGCCGCCATGCCGTACAGGCTGAAGCGCTCCCACAGCTCGGTGAGAACAAGGGTGGTCAGGCCGCGGGGATGGCGCGCCCGGACGTCGGCGCCCCCTCTGTGCATATCTATCGAGTCGCTCACATATTTAATATACCGTCGGCAATCTGGGATGCCGCGGCGGGAGGGGCTGTGCGGAGGGAGGCGGGACTCGTGGTCGGCGGCGGCCAGTTGGGCGGTGCGCCTGTCGGCGTGGGAGATGCGGGAAGCGGGGCTGGGATATGGGCCCGGTCGTCCTGGGACCGACGTGGCGCGCTTCATGGGCCGCGTGTGTGGTCTGGGCCGCACTGCGCGACTATCCCCAGGGCGTCGCGCGTGATGCTTGTCACGACGGACTGGTTGGGTTCGACGTCAGCTGTCGCCTCGGGGATTGTGGAGTGTCTCCTTGGCCTTTTTGTGCGCCTTGTGAGTCCGGCACCGATTCGAGAGTACGAGCGCCCATGCATGACGCACCGCCCGCCATATCACCCCTGAGCGGCGAGAAGGAGCCCTTGTCGGCGGGCCTGAAGCAGCGGCATCTGACGATGCTGGGGCTCGGCGGGGTGATCGGGGCGGGCCTGTTCGTCGGCTCCGGTGCTGGGATCTCCGTGGCGGGTCCCGGGATCATCGTCTCGTATCTGATCGCGGGCGCGCTCGCGATGCTGGTGATGCGGATGCTCGGCGAGATGTCGTCCGCGATGCCGGCCTCGGGCGCTTTCTCCGTGCACGCGGAGCGCGCGCTGGGCCGGTGGGCCGGGTTTACCGTCGGCTGGCTCTACTGGTTCGTGCTCGTCGTGGTGCTGGCGGTGGAGGCGACGGGAGCTGCACAGATTGCGAACGGGTGGGTGCCGTCGGTGCCGACATGGACGTGGGTGCTGATGTTCATGGTGGTCTTCACCGGTGCCAATCTGGCGGCGGTGAAGAACTTCGGCGAGTTCGAGTTCTGGTTCGCCACCCTCAAGGTCGGCGCGATCGTCCTGTTCCTGGGCCTGAGCCTGCTGGCGATCTTCGGGCTGCTGCCCGACACTCACGCGGTAGGTCTGGCCAATCTCACCGGCCAGGGCGGCTTCTTCCCCCACGGTATGAGCGGGGTCGTCTCCGGCGTGCTCGCCGTTGTCTTCGCCTTCGGCGGCCTGGAGGTCGTCACCATCGCCGCCGCCGAGTCCGACGACCCGGCCCGCGCGGTCGGACGCGCGGTGCGCAGCGCGGTGTGGCGGATCCTCTTCTTCTACGTGGGCTCGATGCTGGTGGTGGTCACGCTGCTGCCGTGGACCTCGATGCAGCCAGGCAAGAGCCCGTACGTGGCGGCACTCGACCACATCGGGGTGCCGGGGGCCGGGCAGATCATGAACATCGTGGTCTTCGTGGCGCTGCTGTCCGCGCTGAACGCCAACCTCTACGGCTCGTCCCGGATGGTCTTCTCGCTCGCCGAGCGGGGCGAGGCGCCGCGCTCCCTGCTCAAAGTCTCGGGCGGGGTGCCGCGCCGGGCCGTCCTCGCCTCGGTGGCCTTCGGCTTCGTCTCGGTCGTATTGAACCTGGAGTGGCCGGACTCGATCTTCAAGTACCTGCTGAACGCCGTCGGAGCGGTACTCCTCTTCGTCTGGGGCCTGATCGCCTTCTCCCAGCTGCGCCTGCGGCCGCGCTTCGAACGCGAGGCACCGGATCGGCTGGCGCTGCGGATGTGGGCCTTCCCTTACCTGACGTGGGTCGCGCTGGTGGGCATGGCGGGGGTCCTCATCCTCATGCTCACGGATGACGGGGCGCGGCCACAACTGCTCTGGTCCGCGGGGGCGACAGCGGCAGTGCTCGCCATCGCGGGCATCCGGGAACTCCGCCTGCGACGGGCAGGATCAGTAGGGGCCCGGGGGCTGGGCACCACCTGCGAATGAAGATCGTGGGCATACGTGGCGTCGACCTCGTATGAAGTGACATCATCCTTGCCAGTGAGGGTTGTGTCCGGGCTCCTTATGGGGAGGAACTCGCGCGCACGGCCCTCTCCTCCTGACTGGATGAAGCGGCACGACGGTGCGCGTGGACGGCGCTGCCGACGGGGTTGTGCGCTGTCCCGCTAAAAGCCGCCCCATCCCAGGAACGGCGGGTCGGCCGGCCTGGTTTCGTAGACCACACCCTGACTGTGCGGGTACGGCCTCGTGGGGTCGAGCATGACCTTTCCGACAGGTCGGCAGGCGCGGGCATCCTCCACTGTGGTGTGGACCTGGATGGCGCTCGACAGATCGTGTACAGCACCGATCAACGGCTTGATCCTCCCCGCTTCGGTCTCCCGGAACAGAGTCTCCATCGACCCCATCAAGTGGTAGGGGTGCCTGAGATCGGAGAACAGGTCGGGGAGCCAGAACCTGGAGATGCTCCTGAAGTGGCCCCTCAGGGAGCTCAGGAACAGAGGCTCACGTATGGATGCGGCCTGGCCGAAGACGGCCATTCGTCCCTGATGCGTCAGAGCATCGAGGACGGGCGCGAGTATGGGGCTGCCTGCTGGTGCCAACGCGGCATCAACCCTTCCGCCAGCGGCGTCCATGATGCGTTCAGTGAGCCCGTCCGCGGAGGAGGAGTCGACGACCGCGTGTGCTCCCAGCTTCAGGGCTGTTTCTCTCCGCTGTTCGTCACATTCCAGGGCGATGATCTTTCGTCCACCGCCTTGGGCGATCTGGACAGCCAACGACCCGAGACTGCCGGCGGCATCCGGGACAAGTACCGTCTCCTTCCGCTGTACTCGTAGCGTCGTGTACAGGCAGTGGTAAGCGGATTGGCCGTGGAGCGTCAGCGAGCAAGCTTCGTCGTCAGTGATGTAGTCGGGAACGTTCCAGGTCAAATTCCCTGGTGCGAGTGCTTTCTCGGCGTATGCCCCGCTGTGGGTGAGAGCGGCCACCCTCCTGCCGTCCGGGGCCACACCCACGAACTCCGTTCCGGGTATGAACGGGTACCTGGCAGGCCCGAGGAATCCGTCCACCCGCATGGACATCTCGGCGAAGTTCACGCCAGCCCGCGTGACCCTCACGAGTTCATGTCCGAGAACCGGTTGGGGCTCAGGAACATCGGCCAAGGAGAAACTTTCGGCGACGCCTGGTCCGCCCAACACGATTGCGTACATCGGCGCTCCAAGATTGGTGTTCTTACGCGGAGTTCTGATCGGGAGGTGTTCTTCGGCCCGCGAAAACGAGGCACAGGGGCACCTCTCAAGGCCAGGGCGGGTGGGTGGATGCGATCCGTCGCCTCGCGCCTGGCACCCGGTGGTGACGTGCCTCTGGCCGTTTCCATTCTGCCCAGTCAGTGGCCTTGCGCGGGCCTCTTGCGGCTCCTCCGCTCCACGCTGTCAACCATGGATAACCGAAATGTATGCCTATGGATGACGAGGCCGGGCAGTGACCGCTCGTAGTGTCGGCTGCGCAGCCGGATCCTTCGTGAGGCGTGGATCCGGCTGCGTCCGTCGGTTGCGAGCTACTGCTCCGCTCGACTGCACCCGCAGGTGCGCCGTCACGATCCCGCCCTGACACGGATGGCGCACCTGCGGTCACGCATGCCATGCGGACAAGGCTGCAGATGCCGAGCACATTCCAGAGGGCTTGCCAGGGCACCGCATGGTTTGGGGGAGTGGCCACAACACCCGCATGCGCCCGTGGGCTTGCTCCTCTTTGACCGGCACAACCAGCGTGTCCGCCAAAGGGGAGCAAGCCCACGGGCGTTACGTCGGGACCACACCCGACTGCGCGTCACGAGTGGGGCGGCCCTTTGTCCAGCTCAAGCGGTGGCGGATCTTCCATGAAATCCGGTGCAACACCAGCTGCATCAGCCAGATCTTCGCCGCCGTTCACGCTATCGAAATCGACTGGCGGGCAGGATGAGAAATCCTCGCCGAGAAAGCATCAGTGAATCTCGCCGGTTTTCTGGCCTGTGGCGCTGCCTGCCAGCCATTTCTCCCATGTCAGGCTGAAGGCGGCGTAGCCGTTTTGTCCGTCATCCTTGTGATCGGATGCACCTGTGATGGTGACCGGGTCTCCTTCTTTCACCTGGTTGTAGAACCATTCGGCATTGGAGAGCGACAGGTGTATGCACCCGTGCGAGCTGGAACTCCCTGGAGAGGGATCGGCGTTGCTGTAGTGGACATAGACACCCGACATGGTGAGATGGACATCCCATTGATAGATGCCGTCATAGAAGCCTTTTTCACCTTGATGGCAAGCAGATCCCACACTGCAGGAAGTCATGCGCAACTTTTCCTGTTTGTCCATCACGGCCATGGTGCCGGACCAGGTGCGGTGTTCGTCGCTGCCAGTGCTGACGGAAAAGTTTTCTACGGTTGCTCCGTTTTTGGTCACCCTCATCGTGTGATCAGCAACGGACACATTGGCCCGGAAATCATCACCAACGGTAAAGCTGCGCTGATAGTTGCGCTTGCCGTAACGGCCTTTCCCGTCACTCACGTCCGTGAGGTCGGCGTCAAGTTTCACCTTGGTGCCCGGGCTCCAGAAATGCTCCGGTCGCCAGTCGACACGGGTCTCACTGAACCAGTGCCAAGCCCCGGTCACGGACGTGGAGGTGGTCACCTTCAGATGGCGCTCGACAGTGGAGCGTGCTGACTGTGCGACCGGCTTGCTGAAGACGACGGAAATCGGCATGGCCACACCGACCGTGGTCACGTTGGGTTCAGGAGTAATCGATTCGACCTCCATCGGTGGACCTGACGGATGCGTCGGTGATGCGCTCGGGCTCGTGCTCTTGCCATCATTCCCGGATGACGCGGCACCGGAAACCGACCCATGTGCAGCACCGCCGGCGCAACCACTGACACCTGCGATCACTGCGCCAGCTACCAGAGCCGCCCTGACCCTATATTTAAGTTGTCTCACAACGCTGCCTCAATCGCTTCCTGCTCCGCCGGATCGGTCTGGAGGACAGGAAAACAGAGCGCCCAGGTTGCAGTTGCTTCGCAAAATGAATGCAAGACAGCTTGACGCTTCCTTGAACCTCCTGGCATGGAACGAGGCTCACCGCCCCAAGTGCCGCTGTGCGCCCCATGTGTACTGGGCAAGCCGCCTATCGCAGTGGCCTGCCGCAGATTCGTCACGGCGGCCCTTCCTGGCCGGCGCCTCGTTCTCACCCCACTCCACAGATCCTTGACGATCCATGACCAGCGGTGACGCGTAGGTAAAGATCAGGCTCCCGAAGCGATGTTTTTACGGGGGTATTTGAGTGGGTCATCGCAGATAACTAAGGTTCCGCCTTAAGCCTTCGTGCGTTTGCTCAACCATCCGGGGGCGGCGGTGAGGTTCCGCCCGAGCCGCAGGGGCACATGCGGCGAGTGGCCAAAAGAAAAGGAAACGTTCTCCGTGGCGTGTCATCGTCGGCCCAAGCGCTCGGGCCGCGCTCGAGTCACCGTCCTCACTGAGACCGACGCCGCGGCTGTCGCCTTCTCCGCCCAGGCCTTGTACGCGAGTTCACTGTCCACGTCGGACGGTGCTCTCCTATGGCCCGGATACCTTCCCGGAGAGGGCTTTTACACTCGACCAGCGGAGTGCCGGGCAGGCCGACACCCTCAGGCAGACCACCGGGGAACAGTGCGTGCTCAAGCAGCAGCTACAGGAATCAACCGGCAGAGCCAGGCACCAGGCTTCGTGCTCTCCGTGCCGATTTCTTCCGCCTGCCAGGTCCAACCGGTGCAGTTACCGGGCCCCGTCCCCGAGCACAGTGCCCCTCATAGTGTTCTGGACGGGCTTTCTTCCCCTCCGTGAGAAAGATTGAGATGCCCTCTTGCCGCGTCGCCTGTACTCGACGGAAGTGGCTGCCCGTATGGTCCGGTCTGCTCGTTGTGAGTGTTCTCCTGACCGGCTGCTCCTCCGCTACGGGGCTGCGGGACGACGGGCCCGCATCTCCCGTCCATCTGTCCGCCACCGCTTCTCCGCTATGGCCTGACCACTCGCCCGCTCCCTCACCTGACCGGCATTCCGGAGTGATGCAACATGAATATGCTCCCGTACCCGGCTTCACGGTCCCCGCAGGAGAGCTGAAGAATGTGTCGCCATCCCAGTTGCTCAAGGCAGACCCTGCCGTGTCGGATACGGTGAAAATCGATCTGGGGGATTGCGCGGGCCCCGGAGGCTGTTTGAGGTCTCCCGTTTACACAGACCTGACCGGGGACGGCCGACCCGAGCTCGTGCTGGCAGTCGACTCCCCGGTACGCACCTGCCTCTTGGTCTACACAGCATCAGGCGACTCGGCCCGGCTCATTCTCGAGTCTGTGGGTCAGCCTGGGCTCACCGCATCCACCGTGGGACGGGATCTCGTCATCGAGCGAACCGGCACAAGTCGCATCACCACACGGTATCGCTGGAACGGCAAGGTGCTGGAGCCGGTCAGCACCGACTCCTCGAATCCTGTGAGGGCCCGATGACCCACCTTCTTCTCGTCGAGGACGACGAGGTGATCCGCAATACCGTCCGGATGGCTCTGGAACGCTACGGCTACCGCGTTTCTGTAGCCAGTGACGGCCTGGAGGGACTGGAGAAGTTCCGGGAGGAAGAGCCCGATCTGCTGATCCTGGATGTGATGCTCCCCGAACTGGACGGCATAGGCCTGTGCCGCCGTATCCGTGAGTTCAGCCTGGTACCGGTGCTCATGATGTCAGCCCGTGGCGACACACTCGATGCCGTATCGGGCTTGGAAGCGGGCGCAGACGACTACGTCACCAAGCCCGTGGCCAGCGCCCTGCTCGTCGCCCGTATCCGCTCGCTGCTACGCCGGGCCGCGTTCCCACCCGTTGGCAGCCCCGCTGAAGCTCCTGTCGAGCACCGGTCTGTCCGCCTCCTCACATTCGGCGACCTGTCGATCGATCCGGATGCAATGGAAGTACACCGTGCCGGGAAGCCGGTCGCGCTGACACCCACCGAACTGCGGCTGCTGCTCGAGTTCGCCGCCAGCCCCGGTATCGTGCTCGCACGCCGGACACTGCTGCGCAACGTGTGGGACTACACCTGGGAGGGCGACACCCGTGTTGTCGACCTCCACATGCAGCGGCTGCGCGCGAAAATAGGCGCGGAGCGGATCGAAACGGTCCGTGGCTTCGGCTACAAGCTGCGCCCTTGACCATGCGCCGCGATGAGAAGCGAATCCCCCGGATGTCGTTGCGCTGGAAGATCGCCGCGTTGGTCGCGGCGGGGGCCTGCGCCGCTGCCGGCGCTGTCGGTGTGCTGGTGCACCAGGCCACCGCTGCCCGCCTGCTCAGCAAGGCCCGCGACAATGCCACCCGTCAGCTCGCCCTGGCGGTCACCATCGAGACACGCACCGGAAGCCCCAGCGGTTCAGGCGCGACCCTGGACGCGGACCGGATACCCGGAAACCTGCGTGCGCTGGTGCACCGCGGCCGCCAGGGTACCGCGTCGGGCGAGGGTCCCAACGGTCCGGCGATGTGGGCCGCGCGACCGGTCGGCGACCGGATACTGTCCGTCCGGGTCGACATGGACGATGACGTGCGCAACCTCCAAGCACTCGACATGAGCATCACCCTGGCCGCCTTGCTGACCGTCGCCGTCGTCGTACCGCTTGGGGCCTTGAGCGCCGAGCGGCTGAGCCGGAAGCTGCGGCAAGCCGCAGAAACCGCCCGGCGCATCGCCGACGGTGACCTCGACGCCCGTATCGGCATCCAGGTCCGGCACAAGGACGAGATCGCCGAAATATCAACCGCAGTCGACTCGATGGCAGGGGCACTGCAGGAGCGGCTGCGGAGCGAACAGCGGTTCACCGCTGATGTCGCCCATGAGCTGCGAACCCCGCTGATGGGACTGGTCACCTCCGCCGAACTGCTGCCGCCCGGCGAAGCCGCCCACTATGTCCAAGACCGGGTGCAGGTGCTGAGCGCGCTGGTCGAGGACCTGCTGGAGATCTCCCGGCTGGACGCGAGAGCCGAAGAGGCCGAACTGACACCGTGCCCCTTGAGCCGGACCGTCGAGGAAGCCGTGCGCCGTACGGGCCTGGCGGCCGAGGTGCGGCCGAGCGATGAGATCGTGGTCGAGACCGATCCCCGCCGGCTGGAACGCATCGTGGCCAATCTGGTCGTCAACGCCCACCGACACGGCTGTCCGCCCATACGCGTGGCGATCGAAGGCTCGACGGTGACGGTGGAGGACCACGGGCCTGGATATCCCGGTGAGTTGCTGGCCGACGGACCGCAGCGGTTCCGCACGGGAACCCGTGAACGCGGTCGCGGCCACGGTCTCGGACTGACCATCGCTCTCGGCCAGGCGCGCGTGATCGGAGCCGAGCTGGAGTTCAGCAACGTTCCGGACGGGGGAGCAAGAGCCGTACTCCAGCTCCCGATACACACCTGATACATATCCGGGCGGTGACAGACACACCATCTCTGCGGGTCCGAGATGCTCCTCGCCCACGCTGGCGGAGTCCTCGCGAAATCCTCGCGTACCGGGCTCACGGAGGTACGCCCTTTCATGGGTGTTGCGCACATATGGTCCAAGGGGCGGCCGCAGGCCCTCCGCGGATGTTCCCGCGAACGCGGTCGAGGCCGCACGGCGCGCATTGTCGGCTGGACAGCCGCCACCGGGCTCGCCGCAGCCGGCGTCGGCGGCTGGCTCGTCTACTCCAAACTCGACCACAACCTCACGTCCACCGACCTGAACGCCGCCCTCGGACCCGACCGCCCGGCACGTACCGCCACAGGCACGCTCAACATCCTGCTCCTCGGCTCCGACTCACGAGCCGGAGCCAATGGGAAGTACGGTGAGGACCAGGGCGGGGCCCGCTCCGACACCGCGATGCTCGTCCACCTTGCCAAGGGCCGCAAGACGGCGGTGGTCGTCTCCATACCACGTGACACGATGGTCGCCCGGCCGGCCTGTCCGACGGGCGAAGGCTCCGGTACGGAGCAGGCCGCCGACCCCGTCATGTTCAACTCCGCCTACGCGGTGGGTGGCGCCGCCTGTGCGGTCAAGACCGTCGAGCAGATCAGCGGCGTGCGCGTCGACCACTACATCGACCTCGACTTCACCGGATTCAAGAAACTCGTGGACGCGGTCGGTGGCGTGGACATCACGACCGACAAGGCCATCCACGACAGGCAGAGCCACCTCGACTTGGAAGCCGGCACACACCACTTGGGCGGCGAGCAGGCGCTGGGCCTGGTCCGTACCCGGCACGGCATCGGCGACGGCAGCGACCTCGGCCGGATCGGCCTGCAGCAGTTGTTCATGGCTTCACTCGCCGGGCAGCTGAACGGCTCCGGGCTGCTCAGCAATCCGGTGAAGCTCTACAAGGTCGCCGACGCCGCCACCAGTGCGATCACCACCGACAAAGGTCTGGGCTCAGTGAAGGACCTGCTCGGTTTCGCACGAAGCCTGGCGGGCCTCAAACCGTCCGCCATCGACTTCCGGACGATGCCGGTCGGGCCCTACCCCGCAGACCCCAACCGGGTCATGGCCAAGCAGCCGCAGGCGGACGCCCTGTGGCGTGCTGTGCGTGACGACACCACACCGCCTGCGAAGGAGAAGTGACCAAATCCCCGTGGCCATCCCCCTACTTGCCAAACCTGACGGGCCTCCACCGTGCGGGCAGCAGACACCTCCCGCCCCTCGGATCCCCTACGCCCGGGGCCTCGACGGAGTGCGCGCGCTCGCCGTGACGGCTGTCGTCATCTACCACGCCAACCCCGGCTGGCTGCCGGGCGGGTTCCTCGGCGTCGACGTCTTCTTCGTCCTGAGCGGGTACTTGATCACTCACCTGATACTCACCGAGCGGGCCCAGGCCGACCGGATCGACCTGCGCTCCTTCTGGTTGCGCAGGGCCCGCAGACTGCTGCCCGCTTTGGCCACCATGCTGGTGGCCACCACGGCCGCCGCGACGTTGGCCCACCCTCAGCGGTTGGCCACAGCCGTCGGTGACCTCCTGTCCGCGGCCACTTTCACCAATAACTGGTGGCAAATAGCCACCGACGCTTCGTACTTCGCGAACTTCGGGCCGCCTCCGCTGTTCCAGCATCTGTGGACACTCAGCCTCGAAGAACAGTTCTACCTGCTGTGGCCACTGATCCTGGCCTGCCTGCTGCGCTTCGTCACCCGGAATGGTGCGCGATCCGCTCTCGCGCTCGCCGCCGCCGTTTCCTCCGCAGTGGCGATGGCGCTGGAGTATGTGCCGGGCGAAGATCCCTCGCGTGTGTACTTCGGCACCGATACTCATGCCTTCCCGATGCTGGCCGGTGCCGCACTGGCACTGCTGGGTCCTTCGAGCAAGTCTCTGACCGGGCAGTCCCGACTGCGTGCGCGGATACCGGATCTGGCCGGAGGGGCAGCTCTCGTCGTCCTGGTTCTTCTCACCGGAGCCGTCTCCCAGGACGCCGCAGTCCTCTACCCTCTTGGATTCGCGGCGGCCGGGATCGCCGCATGCATCATGGTGTACGCGGCGGTTCAGCCTTCCGGCTTGCTCGTCCGATGCCTCAGTGCAGCGCCGCTGAGGTGGCTCGGTACCCGCAGCTACGGCATTTACCTCTGGCACTTTCCGGCGATCTCACTCGTCACCCCGGACGGTAAGACACCGGCCGATGTACCGCTCCAAGCGATCGCCGCCATCGCCGCGGCTGCAGGACTCGCCGAGCTCTCCTACCGCTTTGTGGAACAGCCGATCCGTCGCCACGGCTTCCGTGCGGTCGGTCGCCGTCTGGGCCGGGCCTTCGCCGTTGCCGCGGCGCCCACGGCCGCCACGGTATGTGCCGTCGCGGTCATTCTGGTTGCCGGGTACGGAGTGATCACGGCCCCGAGTGACGACGGAAGTGCGGCTGCTCAGATCAGGGCCGGTCAACGAGCTCTGGAGTCCAAACCTCCTGCCCCCGCCCCGGCCAGGCGGCTCCCTACCCCCGTATCTGTCGGGCAGATCGTCGCAATCGGCGATTCGGTCATGCTTGCCGCAACTCCCGCGCTGCAAGCGAAGTTTCCCGGCATCGAAATCGATGCCCGGGAGAGCCGTCAGTTGTCCTCGGCGCCCCACAAGATCAATTCCCTCAAGCAGGAAGGTCGGCTCGGCGACACAGTGATCATCGGTCTCGGCACGAACGGGGTCGGCGACTCAGCCGATCTGCAGGCAGCCATCGATGCCATCGGCCCCGGGAAGCACATTGTTCTGGTCACCGTCCATGCTCAGCGGGACTGGCGGGACGCGGTGAACCGGGACATACGAACAGCGGCGGACCACAGTCCCAATGTCCTCCTCGCCGACTGGGACAAGGCCATCACCGGCCACGATGATCTCCTGTACGACGGGATCCATCCCAAACCCGCTGGCGGAAAGATCTACGCGAACACGATTGCCGCCGTACTGGGTTCGATGAAACAGTGACGGCACACCGGGGCTCGCGTAGAGGCACACTCACACTGAGGCTGATCCTTCGGAATGGGCATTCCGACAATGGATCCTGACGGTCCAGGAAGGGATGTCCGGGTGGGCCCTGCCGAGGGGCTGGGCTGCTACCGACACTGGGCCACCGCCGCGCGCGTGTCGTGTGCCGGGCCGGGAGGTCCGCGTTGTCGCCGAGGATCGCGCTGTCCTTGCCGGACGGCGTGGCATTTTGCCGCAGAGCGGGCCGCGTCGGCCGGAGCTGCGACGACGCCCTCACCGAGTTGTTCTTCCGGAGTTTCGGACGCGAGCTGGTGCACGAGATCGAGCCTTACGGCCGTCGTCGCTCTGGAGTGGCAAAAGCTTTGGAGAGCCCCGAGAACGCAAACCTGTGCGGGCGCGGGCTACCCCGCCGGCACCCGCACAGGTGATCACGCGATCGGGGTCAACCGTTGGTCAGTGCCCGGAGCCTGGGGGTCGCCCCTGCCATGACGAGGCCGACCAGGACAGCGAGGCTGCCGAGCGTGAGGTAGAGCGTGACGCCGTTCAGGTGCGCGGCGACCTGGCCGCCGATCGCGTCACCGGCGGACTCCGCGAGGAAGAACAGCCCCGCGAGCTGAGAGCCCATACCAGGCGGAGCCAGCTTGTGGCTGATGGAGAGTCCGGTAGGGCTGAGGAGCAACTCGCCCAGGGACTGCAGGCAGTAGAGCCCGATCAGCCACAGGAGGGATACGCGCACGTCTCCTGTCGCCCGCGAGGCCGCGATGGACAGGAGCAGGAACGAAGCGCCGCCGAGAATGAGGCCGGTGGAGAATTTCGCCGGCGCCGAGAAGCTGACCCGCCTCCATACAGTCGAGAGCAGCCCGGCGAAGAGGATGAGCGTGATGGGGTTCATCGCCGCCTGCCAGGTGACGGGTATGCCCATCATGTCCACATGGACAGCGGCGAAGAGCTGCACGCTGGAGGCGGCGAGATCGAAGATGCACCAGAAGACGACGGCTGAGGCGAAGAGCCATACGTAGGCGCGGATACCGGATCGCCCGCGGGCATCGAGGTCGCGGCGGCGCAGCAGCTTGGTGAAGTAACCGATCGGTACCAGTACGGCGAGCACGGCGAACGCGGTGAGGCAGTGCGGCAGGGTGAGCGTACCGGTGACCTCGGCGAGCAGACCGAGGGCACACACCAGCACGACTGTGCCGAGCACCCGGTTGCGGACACGAACGGCTTCCGCGCGGGTGAGCGGGTTGCGCGGTGCGTCGTCAGTTTCCTTGAGCCCACCCGAGAGGAGGAAGACGATCAGGCTGAGCGCCATACCGACGGCGGCCGCGCCGAAGGCGAGGTTCCATCCGAAACGTACCCCGAGCCAACCGACCAGCAGCGTCGCGATCAGTCCGCCGATGTTGATGCTGGCGTAGAACTTGTTGTACGCGGCATCCCGGTCCTGATCACTCTTGTCCGCATAGAGCTTGCCGACCAGCGCTGTCATGTTGGGCTTCTGCAGGCCCGTGCCGAGCGCCACGAGAACCAGGCCGGTGTAGACGCTTCCCGGCCCGAGATCGAGGGCGAGTGACACATGGCCGAGGAGGATGACCACACCGCCGATCAACGCTGTTCTGCGTGCGCCGAGAAGCCTGTCGGCTATCCATCCACCAGGCAGGGCTGTGAAGAGACAGGCAGAGAGATAGGCGCCTACCAGCGCCGTCGCTGTGCCTGAGCTCATACCGAGCCCGTGGGCGGTGTCCACGAGGAACAGCGCGAGCACCGCCCGCATCCCGTAGAAGGACCGCTAAGGAGAACCGTTCTGCCGCTTCGCTCAGGCACAGCGGCAGCAGACCCTTCCGGGTTCGGTTCTCTGCGATCACCTCCGTTTCCTGGGAGGTGGTCATCGACATGGAGGTGTATTCCGTTCTTCTGGGCAATGAACGAGGGGCTATGAGCTCAGTGATAGGCGCGGCCCCCGCGTGCTCAAGGGTGCGAGGGCCGCACGCAGCATCTCTCTTGAGTGCGGATGAGCAGAGCCCAAGGTCGGGATTTCAGCAGGCCTAAGGCCTGCTCGCGTGTTGGCCGACGCCTCCATGTTTGCACACCATCAAGCCTGGAACTTTGTGGCGTTCATCTCGCGGAAAGAACGAGACCGCCCGGCAGTGAGCCTTTGGAAAACATTCACCCCATCACGCGTCAACCAATGGATATTCGCGGTTATACCAATGGGGGACAGGAGGGGTGAGTTCCGTGCTGTAGCGTCGGAAACGCATCCCGGTCTTGCGGATGGAGACGCGCCGGCCTTGCTGGTGCGCCCATGGGATGCACCCTGTGCGCACAGCCCGGTTCGCTGGGGCGGCGCACAGTGGCCCGAAGAGTGACGTGCAGACCTAGTGGAGACAGTTGCACGAATGCGTTCGGGCCATCGGCGGTGGCCCGTGCCGTGACCGTGGTGTCCGGGCCACCGCCGTAACCCCAGAACATGAAAAGCAGTAGCGGAAAAGGCTGCCTTTGCTTGGCTGCCCTACAACTCATTCCGGGCGACGCAGCCTTACTGTATTTCTTCTCACGCTTTCGGAAACAATGACGCGCAGGATGCCACCGACCGTGACCGATCAAGCACGTCGCCTGACCTTGCCGATGTATCTCACAGGTGCGACGGGGCTCGCACACTGGTCCTTGAGCGCTGCGTGCATCGAGGTCGATGCCGAAATGTTCTTCCCCCACGGTCACACCGGTGAGGCGGGGATGGAGTCGGCCCGGAAGATCTGCGCCGGGTGCCCCGTAGTTGCCGAGTGTCTCGAGCACGCCATGTCAGTACCGGAGCGCTACGGCATTTGGGGCGGAACCACTCCCAGCGAACGCGGCTGGGATTGCCTGGGGAGAAAGCGCAAGGGCAGGAACCAGAAAGACGCGGACGCCTGACCCTGCGGACTGCTCGTCCACGAGCCGACGCGTGCGGAGCCGATGATCGGCCTGTGCTTCTTCCGCAGTGCGCCGTTCAACGGTGCCACCGTGACAGCCTTCCCGGCCTTCGCCGCGCTTGGCGGCTTCCTTTTCCTCAACTCCTCAACACCTTGTACCGCCAGGACGTCCACGGCCTCGACCCGCTGGACGCCTGGCTCTGCATACTGCCCATGGTCACGCGCGCCTTCCTCCGCGCACTGCCAGGCCCCGTTCGTCGTCTACCAGGGCATCAACTCCCGTTCACCGGACGGCCGGGTTGTCCGGTCGGCCTACGGGCGCCGGCCAGGCCATGACGCGGCCCCAGCGGACAGTCGGCAGCGGGTGGGAGATCCAGGCATGGCCGATCGGCCGTCGGCGTCGACCAACGGGTGACGCCCCGGTCTTCCGACCCGCCCTAGCATCGGCCGTGACACCGGCCGTTTAGGGCTGCGCCGCTTGATCGAGGCGCGATCGCTGTCCGGCACCCGGTCGGCCCGTGCGCTCATTCGCGGCTGTTCCGAAGGGTTTTCGTTGTTCCATGGGTACACCTTCACAGGTATCCAGACGTCTGCCAGGAGGCGCCTGGGTCAACAGGGTGTGCAACTCTTCTCGTGTCCGTGCCACTGTTCGTAACTGGCGGTCGAGGGTGGTCAGGTTCTACTACCTGTCCTCCGACTGGCTCCGGCAGCGCATGGACAACACGGAGTCGGGAACTCCTGATCTGCAGCCGCTGTCCCCGCGAAACTTCAACTGGTCACGTTTGGGTGAGGCGATCTACACCTGCGACATGTTCCCTTTCCTCTTCTCCGCCGTACTGCTGGCCGGCGTGGGGCTGGTCTTGCTCACCGCTTATGTCAAAGTCGCGTACTGCGCGAAGCGGTAAGCCTCCCTGGGCATGGGGCCTGGCGCGTCTGCTGGTCGTCAGCCCTGCCGCACAGCGGCCTCGAAACCCGGAACCGTTTCCGTTCACCGAGTTACCGGCGTACCGCCGCAGAACTCCGCAAGGCGGTCCGAGCCCGCTCGGCGCCGAGCGCGTACCTGCCGGGCAGCGCCCCTTCGGGTACGTTCCTCGCACGCCTCGAACGCACTGTTGCAAGGCGCTTTTCGAGCAGGTACGCGGCTGTCCGTTCCCGAGCCTGATCCGAGGTTTCGAGCGCAGCAGCCCGCGTGGTGCCAGCCTCTGCCTGGGGACGTCCCCCACGCATCCACGCCGCGTACGCCTGTTGGGCTTCGGCCTCGGCATCGTCGTGGTGCGCGAGTGCCGACAGGGCGGCACGCCGGTGCTTGAGGGCCTCGGTCTCGGCGACCATCCGGCCCAGCAGAGCCAGGGTTTCGGGTGTCGCGCCTCCGGTGCGCGCCTTCGCACGGGCGAGTGCGATCTTCTCGCGGATCTCCGATTCGGCGAGCCGCGTGGCCGTGTCCAGCTCGGTGTCGTCCACCGGGACGGTCGCTGCCGATATCGAGATGTCGACGGCTTCGCGGATTGCCGACTCCATGGCCCGACGGTTGTCGCATGTCCCGCACAGCCCCGCCGACTCGGGTGTGCCGCAATCCCCACAGGGTGCCGCCCGGCGCATCCGCTCGGCACTTTCGGCTTCGGCGCGGATGCGAGTAAGGGCTGCTTCGCGGGCGCTGCGTTCGGCATGTGCTGCGTCCCGGCGAGCCGCGGTCTCCCTAGCTTCCGATGCCGCCGCGTCGCGCAGTCGGTGCTCGTACGCCGATCGCCACGCTGCCGCGGCGGCAGCCGACTGGGCGGATGTGACCTGGGCGGCGATGGCCTGCCGCAGGGAACGACGATCCGCGAGCAGCAGCTCACACGTTTCGCAGGAACCGCCCGAGTCGAGTCGCACACCTTCGTCGCAACGGAGGTCTCCGCACTCGCGGCGCTGGGGCAAAGCTCTGCCGAGCAGCCAGCCCACGGGATCGATGACTCTCCCGGGATCCTGCTGGGCCGCCAGCCGTCGGGTCAGACGGTCGACCAGGACCTTTTCGGCCCGACCGGAGTCCGTGAGCCCCGAGATCCGGTTCAACTCCTCACGCACGGCGGAGATGACCCGTGCCCGGGCGCCCCCGCGCTCCAGGCGGTCCCACACCAGCTTGACCGGAGCCAGAACGGATGCCAGGTCACGTGGCGGACGGGAAGCCTCGCGCCGGTGGCACGTACTCGCGAGTCGATGTGCGGTGACCACGGGCTGTTCCCCGCGCAGCGGGCTGCTTCCTGGATCGGCGGACAGCGGACGAGAATCATCAGCGGTCCGGTTCCGTCCGGGCCTCTCGTCTTCCGCCACACACAGGGAGGATTCGACGGCGCCGGCGCCGGAAAAGCCAGGAATACCCGCGCTTGACGAACTGTGAGGAACCACAGAAGCGTGGGTGGTGTGGAGCGGTGCACCAGCAGGGAGTTCTGTGGTCGTGGGCTGCGCACGTCGGCCGTGGCCCGATTGCCGGGCGATGAGGCGTGTCGGTGTATCGGGCATCGACTTTGCTCCTCCTAGTGCAGCAGCGGGGCGGTCGCTGTCGCGCCCTCGCGCACCGGTGGCTGTCCGTTGTCCGGCAGGGGCCCGGCGGTGTGCCTCGGTCACGGGGATCACACGTACCCTGCATTTGCCGCGAAGCCCTGAGCGGGTTTCCTTCTGCACGACGTCCACCAGACCGTGAGCCGCCAATCGGGTCAGTACCTTCGCGCCTGCCGAAGGGGAACAGCCCAGCAGGCGGGCGACTGTTGTTGCCGAGCGGCCCCGCTGCGTGTCTATCGTCCCTCCGCACAGCCTCAGCCAGCCCGAGGAGCGCGTCGAGAGAACCATCAGGAGCAGGGCCAGCCGGTCCGTCGCGGCACCGCGTCCTTGCCGTGCGGCCATCAAACCGGGTTCCACTGTCGCCCAGCCCGGCCCGAACAGGGCTTCCAGCAGGCGTAGTAGGGTCGCCAGTTCCGGCCGCGACAGGGCGAGCGGATGCGCTGTGCCGCTTGCGTGGTTTCGCGCACGCCACAGTGGCATCACCACACAGTCCAGCCCTGTCGGGCGTCCTTCCGTGTCCCTCACCACTCGTGACTGGACGGCACCTGTCTCGCGGAGCGTCGGCAGCACGGTGTGGGCGACATGGGACCGCGACATCCCGAGCCACCGGCCCAGTTCCGTTGCCCAGATCGAGGTGTGGCTGTCGCGGTGCTGTGCCTTGGACGCGAGGACGACGGCGGCGAGCCGTACGGCGTCAGACTCCGTGGCCAGGGAAGGGTCGTCGAGCAGTGTGGTGACCGCGTTGCGCAAACGCTGCCGCATCCCTTGCCCCAACTGCAGAGGGTGTTGTGACCGTGACTCTTCCGGTGGCGGTCCGGCTTGGGCCGGAGGTGCACTCGGCCGACCAGTTGGCGGGGCTGCCGATACGTCTTCATGAACGGAACCGAGAACGGTGGTCTCCATGCGTTCTGCATGTTTGCTGGAACGCGTTCTGCCCGCACTACCGAAGATCTCAGAGGGAGCGGTTCGGGTCAGCTCCAGCGCCATCTTTTATTTCACTTTTCATCAGCGTCTCGGAGTGGCCGAATTGCTCGGCGGCAGGGTGTGGCTCATGCCTTATGGGTGAGACCCTACACCCCATTTGACCTGGGCAGATGACTGCCTTGGTGTGGGCCGGAAAGGGCTTTTCCCGATCGTTTTTCCTGCTCAGATCTTCGAAGTCGGCACCGAAAAAACCGCCGTGTCAGAGCCGTTTCCCTGGCTGTTTTCGGTGTCCAGTCGAGATATTTCTTTGCTGATATCTGCCGCGTTTCTGTCAGCTGCGCGGAAGAAATTTGCGGCAGGTTTCGTCCGGGTGGCGTGAAAAATGACAGGGTCTCAGGAACTGTGATGGCCCCATGCGACCGGTCGCTCAGAAGCGGGCTATCCGGCAGGTCTCAGGGGGTCCGACGACCGACAAATCAGCGACTGATAAGTTGCCTGGTATGACTTCCTTGCACAGCGAGATGGGCACTGAAAAGCTCGTCGCCAATGTCATGCCGGAGATGCGGCGGGACTTGAAGATCCGCGCGGCTGAAAGGGGGCTCAATGTGTCGGACGCGATCGTTCACGCGCTGTCCCTCTGGTACGAGAAGACCGATGTGGAATACGTCGATGTCAAGGGAGCCAAGTCCTGGGCCTCCTATGTCCCGGTGGGCGGTGTCCACCGATTCGAGGAAGAATGCGAGCGGCGTGGCATCACCAAGGTGCAGGGCATCGCCCAAGTCATCACGAACTGGTTGAAGTCCCACCCGTCACCGGTCACCCGCCTTGTCGCTCAGCCGGTCAAGCGCATCCTGGTCGGCAACCAGAAAGGCGGCGTAGGAAAGACGTTCATCGCCGCCGCCCTGGCCCAGGCGTTCGCCGAGCTCGGCTTGAAGGTCCTGCTGATCGACTACGACCCGCAGGGACATCTGTCCGCCCGCCTTCAGGTCGCGGACCTCCCGACAGGCGGCGACAGCCTGCTCAAGCACATGCTCGGCGAGGCGACACAGCATTTGCGGCGTTCGATCATCGCGCTGGAGGAAGCGCGCTTCGAAGCGGACGACCGTCCGGCGGAAGCCATGTTCGGTGGTCGCCTTCACATACTGCCCGTCCATGAGGACGCGTTCCTCATGGACGCCGCGTTGGCCACGATGCGCGCCGGCCGTGACACCTGTCTCCGGCGGGCCCTTGAACCCGTCGAGGCCGATTACGACGTCATCGTGCTCGACGGACCGCCCAATCTCGGTCTCGGCATGGAACTCGCCATCGACTATGTGCAGCGGCGGCCGGGGGAACTGGTCGACCACTCCGGCATTCTGATTCCGGTCTGGTCCGACAAGTCCTCCTTCCGCGCCTACAGTCTGTTGAACGGTCAGATCGACACCACGTGCCGCAACATGCGGATCGAGGTGGACCAACTGGGCTTCATCATCAATGCCTACGACGCCCGCAAGGGAACGGTGACCCGCGCCTTCTACGAGGAGTGGAACACGCTCTCTTCCCCCAGCGTGCTCGCGGAGCTCAAGGACAGCATCGAGGGCCGTGAGTCCTCCGACTACGAAGTGCCCCTGTTCCAGTTCGCGCCCAACTGCGTTCAGGCCGAGACCATGCGTAAGCTCGCGAAGGAACTGGCAGCATGAGCAAGTACCGCCCCAACGCCCTCCCCAAGGGCATCGCAGCCGTCAGCAGCGAGAACAGCGCCGTCCCCCCTGTTCGTACCCGTGACGAGATCAAGCGGGAGTGGGAGGAGCGCCGCCGCAAGCAGGACGAGGATGCGGCCATGGGTCAGGTTTCGTCTCCGGATCCGACCGCTGATGGCGGAGGGGGGGTGTCCGAGCCGACCGCGGCGATCGCCGAAGCCGCCACGGCCGTCAACGGTCACATCGGCACTGCCGCCGGACAGATGTCCGTGGGAAGCGTGCTTTCCGTGCTTTCCGTGCCTTCGGGTTCCATCGATGACGGCGCGGTCGACGATGACGGCCTCGTCTCTCTTCCGGCGAACCGTGACGCCAACGGCTATGTGAGCATCCCGGGATTCACCGAGCCGATGAGTGACGACCCCAAGGAGCGCCTCGACCATTACGCGCGAGGTGTGGCCGCGGTCGAGTACGCGGCGCGCGCCAACGAACAGGCGACCAACCAGCAGCGGGTCATCATCCAGGGGCTGTACTTCCTCGCGATCAAGAAAGAGCAGCTCTGGGAGGCCGCCGGGCTGCCGAGCTTCGACGCCCTCGTCCAGGAGCGTTTCGGTTTCAGCGGGGATTACGCCAACAAGCAGATACGTGCGATGCCGGTCGTCCGTGCCCTCAAGGAGGCGACGACCATGGAGCTCAAGGAGAAGCATCTCCGGGCTCTGGTCCCCGTGCACAAGAAGCACGGCGACGAGGCGGTCCGGAAGACCTGGACCGAGGCGCTGCGCAAGGGCAAGGTGACCGAGAAGTCCCTGAAGGAAGCGGCCTACTTCCTCGGATACGGAGAGCCCCTCGAGAAGAAGGCGCGGAGTTCCCGCGGTCAGCAGTCCCTGCAGAAGGCTGAGGGGACCGAGCGTATCCAGAAGGCCGCGGCGGTCTTCGGGAGCATTCGCGCCTTGATGCAACAGGACGAGGAGTTGGCCCGGCAGGAGGCCATCAAGCTCTGGAACATGGTCGAGGAGCTGCGGCGGGAACTCGGTATCGAGGCGATGGACGCGCGGTCAGGTAGCTGACGGCGCGGTCCGCGAGACCCGGGGTCTTCCGTTCCCGCCGAATCGGCAGGAATGGAAGACCCCGGGTCTTTCCCGTGAGGGGGCTGTGGATGCCCGGAGTGTTCGCGGAAGACCTCGGGTCTTTCCTGGATGGGTGCCGTGGAAGACCTGGGGTCTTCCACGGGGGTGGCCTCGGAGGGAGTGGAAGACCCCGGGTCTTCCTGTGTCGCGATGACAGCAGGAAGACCCCGGGTCTCCTGTCGCCGTGACGGCTTCGGAAGACCCGGGGTCTCTCGCGACTCCGGAGTGAGACGTCAGGCTTTCGTCGCCCCTTGGAGCCCGGCCCGAACGAGTGGTGTCACCCGGGGTGGTCCGCTCTCGGCGGGCAGCCGGTCAGGTCACCCTGCGAGCAGTGCCGCCAGTCCGGCGTCGACGTCGACGTGCATGTACTCGGAACCGACCGGGACCAGGATTTCGGTGCGCGTGTTCCAGTTGACGAGGTCGGCCAGCCGGGTGCGGTACACCGCTCCGGAGCGGTCCCCGTAGAAGCCCAGGTAGGCCACCGGCTGGCCTTTCTCGACGCCAGGCCAGACGCGTACGCTGCCCTCGCCCACGGGCCTGGTGACTCCCTGCATGAGCAGGCTGCGGGAGAAAACCCAGTAGGCGAGGAACTGCTCGCGATGGGTGAAGGTCACCTGGACTTCGTACGGTGTCCTGCTGCGGTACTTGAATGCGGCTGTCACCGAGAGCGTCTTTTTGTTGAGCATGAGATCCATGGCTATGTCACGCTCGACGGCCTGCATCACCTTCGCAGCGTCCTTCCTCCGGTGGGTGACAGGGTGACTCGGCCACCCTAGATCGCGGGTGATTCCCGTATGACGCCCAAACGGAGACTGGATACCTCACCCTTGTCGGGCAAAGGTTGACTGATGGGGCGACCCGCCACTGTCCGGGAGTGTTCGTGATCCGGACGGCTGCTCTCCGTGGCATCGCGGACGTCTTGCCGGGGTGGTTGTCCTCCGGGGGCGGGGGGGGGAGAGAGATGTCTTGCTCCGGTGCGCGCTGCGGACGCTACACGGCACCCGGAACAAGGTCGGTGGCCTGACTGTCCCTCTGGCCATCCTCGACGAGCACGAGCTCCAAGGTGCGGGGGCCGTGCGCGCCTTCGACACGGGTGAGTTCGATGTCCGCGGTCGCCGAGGGCCCGGCGATCCAGACGACAGGCCGGTCGGGGGTGAGCCGGGTGAGGGCTTCGGCGAGGGTGCCGACCACCTGGGAGGCGAAGAGGACGCAGATGTGATGATCCGGGATCAGGCTCAGGACGCGCCGTCCCTCGCGCAGACCGGCATTGACCGCCAGGCCGCCCGTCATGGCCACGGCTGTGGTGCACCCTGTGATCGCGCAGTCGGCCTCCGCGAGTTCGCGGAAGGAGGCGCCCGGGCTGTCGGGGAGCAGCCGGGTGTCGGAGCTGATCCGGCTGAGCCATTGCTCGGGAAGGTCCGCGGGCACCGCCACCGTGGCCGCCTCCAGCCTCGCGGTGATCTCGGCCAGCTTCCCCGGCAGCTCGTCGGGCTCGATGCGGTGGACGCTGGTGTTGTACTCCCGCATGTAGCCGACGAGCATGTCGAGGTCAGCGGGAGCGGAGCGGAGGTAGGTGCGCGGGAACGGGAGCCCCACGGTGCCCGCCGGAACATCGGCGAGAGCCTCGTCGACGCGTCGCAGGATGCTGTCACGGCTGCTCATCATGCGGTCCCCTCCGTGGGGCTCTGGTCCTCGTCGTGCTGGTGTTCCTTCTCCCACCAGCGGCGGAAGGACGTGTCGGGGAGATCGGGGAGGTCGCGGGTGCGAGTCCAGGCCGCGCTCGGGCCGGGCAGCGGGAGACTCGCGGCGCGGTTGCCGAACTTTCCGGCCATCCGCTGTGCGGCGCGGATCGTGCGCGGGCTTTCGAAGGCCTTGCGGGAGGCGGTCATCGCGACGCGCTCGAGGGCGTGGCCCTTGCCCTGGGAAGTCTTGGACCGCAGGTGGAGCAGGACATCCGTGAAGCGGATCTTCACCGGGCAGACGTCGTTGCACGCCCCGCACAGCGAGGACGCGTAGGGCAGGGAGCGCTCGACCTCGTTGCTCAGCCCGCCGAGCTGCGGGGTGAGGATCGCTCCGATCGGTCCCGAGTAGACGGCTCCGTAGACCTGGCCGCCGCCCGCGTGCTCGAACACGGGGCAGACGTTGAGGCAGGCGGCGCAGCGAATACAGCGCAGGGCCTGGCGGCCGACGGGGTCGGCCAGGGCCCGGGTGCGGCCGTTGTCGACGAGCACCAGGTGGAACTCCTTGGGCCCGTTCTCCGGTGCGGGTCCGCTCCACATGGAGATGTAGGTGTTCTGCCGCTCGCCCACGGCGGACAGGGGGAGCAACTGGAGGAAGACCTCGAGGTCCTGCCAGGTGGGCAGGAGCTTCTCGATACCGATGACCGAGATGAGGGTTTCGGGGAGGGTGGTGCACATGCGGCCGTTCCCCTCGCCCTCGAAGATCAGCACGGTGCCGGTCTCGGCGACCGCGAAGTTGCCTCCGCTGATGCCGACCTTGGCCTTGAGGAAGCGCTCGCGCATGTGCTGCCGGGCGGCTTCCGTCAGGGCCTGCGGGTCGTCGGTCAGCCCTTCCGGTGCCGGCGGCCCGTGCTTGCCCATCTCATTGATGAAGGTTTCGCGGATCTGGCTGCGGTTGAGGTGGATGGACGGGGCGGTGATGTGGGAAGGGTGGTCGCCGCGAAGCTGGTTGACGAAGGCGCCGAGGTCGGTCTCCACGGCCGTGATGCCGGCTTCGCCGAGTGCCTCGTCGAGGCCGATCTCCTCGCTGACCATCGACTTGACCTTGATGACCTCGCGCTCGCCGGTGGCGGTGACGAGTTCGGTGATGATGCGCGATGCTTCTTCGCCGTCCTGGGCCCAGTGGACGTGGCCGCCCCGGGCCGTGACCGCCTCTTCCAGCTGCCGCAGGTAGTGGCCGAGGTGCTGGATGACGTCGTCCTTGACCGCGGCACCGGCGTCCCTGAGCTGGTCGGCGTCGGGCACTTCGGCGTAGACCCTGGCCCGCTTGGCTCGGATCATCCGGGTGGAACGGGAGATGTTGGCGTGGAGGACGGTGTCGGACTCGGCCTTTTCCGCTGTCTTGGCGAACTTCGGCATACCGACGAAAGTGCGGCTCATCGCGGTTCTCCTTCGGTCGCGGCGAGGATCTCGGCGAAGTGCATGGTGCGTACCGGGGCGCCCTGGCGGTTGAGGGTGCCGCCGATGTTGAGCAGACACGAGTTGTCCGCTCCGCAGAGCACGTCCGCTCCGCTGGCGACGGCGTTCCGGGCCTTGAGAGCGGCCATCGAGGCGGAGACGGTGCGGTTCTTCACGGAGAAGGTGCCGCCGAAGCCGCAGCATTCCTGGGCGTCCGGCAGCTCGACGTACTCCAGCCCCCGTACTGCTTTCAGAAGCCGCACGGGCCGGTCGCCGAGTCGCAGCATGCGCTTGGAGTGGCAAGAGGGGTGGTAGGCGACCTTGTGTGGGAAGTAGGCGCCCACATCGGTGCGCTCGAGTACGTCGATGAGGAACTCGGACAGCTCGTACACGGGAGCGAGTCCGGCCAGGGCCCGGGAGAGCTCCGGGTCTCCTTCGGCGAGTTCCGGGTAGTGCTTGCGGATCACCGTGGCGCAGGAGCCGGAGGGCACCACGATGGCTTCGGCGCCGGTGAAGTCCTTGACGAACTTGCGGGCCAGGGCCCGGGCGTCGGCGGGGAAGCCGCTGTTGAGGTGCATCTGGCCGCAGCAGGTCTGCGCGGCGGGGAAGTCGACGATGTGGCCGAGGCGTTCGAGCAGGGTGACGGTGGCGCGACCGGCGTTGGGGAAGACCGTGTCGTTCACGCAGGTGACGAAGAGGGATATGCGCATGGTGGTCGGGCTCAGTAGGCGTTCTGCTCGGCGAAGCGGCGGGCGATGGCGGTGAGAAGCTCGGGGGCGTCGTCCTTGCCGAGTACGGCTTCGATGAGGACGAGCTTGTCGAGGTGGGCCCGGGCGGCCTGGAGGGCGGCGTCGAATTCGTTGCCGTTCACTGCCCGTAGGGCGAGGGAGCAGTCGGCGGCGCCGAAGGCGGCGGGCAGGGCGGTGTAGTCCCAGGCGGCGATGTCGTTGTAGGCGGCCCTGGGGCCGTGGATGGCGCGCTCGACGGTGTACCCGTCGTTGTTGACGACGATGACGACCGGGTGCGCGTCGTAGCGGGCCATGGTGCCCAGCGCCTGCGCGGTCAGCTGCAGCGAGCCGTCACCGATGACCAGGACACAGCGCCGGCCGGGGTCCGCGAGCTGGGCACCCAGAGTCGCGGGCAGGGTGTAGCCGATCGACCCCCACACCGGCTGCCCGATCACCTGGCCACCCGGCGGCAGCGTGATCTCCTGCGCACCGAAGAAACTCGTGCCCTGCTCGGCGACGAGCATCTCGTCCGGCCGCAGGAAGGACTCGATCCGTGACCACAGGGAGTTCTGGGTCAGCGGCCCGTCCGAGGCGGGGAGCTTCGCCTGCGGTTGGTGGGCGAGCTCCTGCGGCCGGAGTCCTCCGACGCGGGTGAGGAGCCCCGCGAGTTCGGTGAGCGCGTCGCGCAGGGAGACGTCCTCGTAACGGGCGTGACCGACGACCGCGTGGTCGCTGAAAAGCCGAATGGTCCGGCCGGGGGAGAACTCGTGGGTGAAACCGCCGGTCACCGTGTCGGTGAGCTCGACACCGGCGAGGATCAGCAGGTCGGTCTCCTCCACAGCGGCCCGGGCCCGTGGGGTGCTGAACGCTCCCGCGTACACCCCGGCGAATCCTGGAAAGTCCTCGGAGACGGTGCCGCGGGCGCTGGAGAGGACACAGGCCTTCAGCGGAGCGACGTCCAGCAGGGCGCGCAGCTGCTCGCCCAGGTGGTACCGGTCGATCTGGTGCCCGGCCAGCACGGTGGCGTTCTCGGAATCCCCGAGCAGCCGCATCACGTGATCCAGGAACTGGGCGAGGCTGCCGGAGTCCGAGGCGCAGTGTGCCTCGGACTCCGCGAGCAGGGGCTCGGTGGGGGCGGGGACGCCCAGGGTGACCAGGTCGGAGGGGAAGTCGATGTGGACCGGTCGCTTCTCGCGCCACATGGTGCGCAGCAGCCGGTCGATCTGTGCGGTGGGGTTCTGAGCGGTGAGGGTTTCGTGGCCGGCGGTCACTTCCTTGAACATGCGGCCGAAGTGGCCGTAGTCACCGTCGGCGAGGGTGTGGTGGACGGGGGCTCCCGCAGCGGCCATGGCGGTGGCGGGCATACCGGTGACGGCGACGACGGGAACCTGCTCGGCGCAACTGCCCGCGACGCCGTTGACCGCGGAGAGATTGCCGACGCCGAAGGTGGTGACGAGGGCGGCGGCTCCACGTACCCGTGCGTAGCCGTCGGCGGAGTAGGCGGCGTTGAGCTCGTTGCAGTTGCCGATCCAGTCCAGCCCGGGGTGGTCCAGGACCTGATCGAGGAAGCCGAGGTTGTAGTCGCCTGGGACGCCGAAGACGTGCCCGATTCCCAGCTCGTGCAGCCGGTCGAGCAGGTAGACGCCGAGGGGGACCGTAGACATGGGTGTCCCTTTCACCGAACCATTAGGTCAAACGCCTTGACCTAATGGTGGAGAGTAGGGAGCGCGGTCTTAATATGTCAAGCTAGTTGACCTAAATGGTCCGTGGTTCCGGGTGTCTGTGTGTCGGCGGGTGCTCAGGTGCCCGCTTCGGGGTCCGCGGCCTCGCCCGGGCCGGATCTGCCCCGGCTGGCCAGCAGTTTGTAGGCGAGGACGGGCCAGTCCTCACCGGCGAGCAATGTCATGACCTCGCGCCACGCCTGGGCCTTTTCGGGGCCCGCGGCCTCGAGCGCCGCCGCGAGACGTCCGCGCCGCCGGTCGAGTTCGTTCTCCAGGCGTTCGCCCGCGGGGGTGAGGCGTAGTTCCTTGCGGCGCCGGTCGTCCGGTGCCGGTGTCGCCTCGATCAGGCCTTGGTCGATCAATGTCCGCAGCGGGGCGTTGGTGGCCTGTTTGGTGAGTTTCAGGATGCCGATCAGCTCGCCTACGCTCACGCCGGGCAGGAGCGCGACGAAGAACAGGATCCGGTGGTGGGTCCGGCTCAGGTTGTATTTCGCCAGGGTGGCGTCGGGTGCCTCGTTGTGTTCGCGGTAGGCGAGGTAGATGAGGCAGCTGTCCAGGTCGAAGGCGGTCGGACGATTTGAGTCAATCACCTTGACATATTATGAGGGGTGATGTGTGTCGGCAACCAAGGGCCTACGCGTGTCACCCTTCCCTTCTCGGAGGGGAAGCGACGACCCGCCCCTCGTGTGGACGAGCCGCCACAACCGGACCCTCGCGGGGTTTCACGGCCGCGTGTCCTGGTCGCCGTCCGGCCGCCGGGCGGGGCGGATGGTGAGCAGCAGCGGCCCCTTCCGCTTCCGCAGGGAAGTCCCGGTGCCGCAGGAGGAGACCGAGGCGCAGCCGCCGCAGCCGCCGGACGGGCAGCCGCCGCCGACTTCCTCCCGGGTGAGCTCGCCACGGTGGACCCAGTAATCGACCATGGACGCGACCTCGTCGGGTGCGAGGCCGAGCCGCCGTGCGATGTCGTCCAGGCGCACGCTGCCGTTCGCCTCCCGCACCGCGGCGAGTACCTGGCGCAGGGGGCTCACCACAGCAGGCTCCCCACCTGGAAGACGGCGACGGCGAGCAGCCAGGCGACGGCGAGCTGGATGCCGGTGGACAGCAGGGTCATGCGCCGCCCCATCTCCTGCCACTGGGTGGCGATCGTGGTCATGCAGGGGGTGTAGGCGAGGAGGAACACCATGAAGGCGAGGACCGCGGGGATCGGGTGACCGCCCGACGCCTCGTCGAAGGTGTGGCGCAGTTTGCCGCTCAGTTCGCCCGGCTGGTCGGGGTTCTCCGGTTCCGCCGCGCTGTAGGTCTGGGCGACGGTCGCCACCACGGCCTCCTTGGCGACGAAACCGGTGCCCAGGGCGGCGGCCGCGTGCCAGTCGCCGAAGCCCGCCGGGGTGAAGGCCGGGGCCAGGGCGCGGGAGGTCGCGCCGAAGACGCTGTGCTCGATGGGCGTCTCGCCGAACTTCGTGCCGGCCGCGGCGCCCAGGGGGATCGCGGAGAGCAGCCACACCGCGGTGACCGTGGCGACGATGATGCCGCTCGCGGTCTTCAGGAACGCGGCGAGCTTCTGCCAGGTCTGCGCCCCCACGACCCGCAGGGTCGGCAGCCGGTAGGGCGGCAGTTCCAGGACGAGCGCTTCGGCGGCCAGGTCCTTGAAGAGGGTGTGGCGCAGTCCGAGTCCGATGCCGATCACCAGCAGGACCGAGAGCACGTACATCGCGAAGACGACCGTGCCCGCGCCGCTGTGGAAGAAGACGGTGGCGAGCAGGACGTAGACGGTCAGGCGTGCACTGCACGACACGTACGGGATGATCATGCCGACGAGGAGGCGCTGCCGGGCGTTGCCGAGGATCCGCAGGCCGGCGAGCGCGGGCACGTTGCAGCCGAAGCCCACGATGATGGGTAGGAAGGCGCGGCCCGGCAGGCCGAGGCGGCGCATCAGCCGGTCGACGACGAACGCGGCCCGCGCCATGTAGCCGGAGTCCTCCAGGACGGCGAGTGCCACGAACATGATGACCATCAGGGGGACGAAGGTCAGGAGTTGGCCGACGCCGTTGATGAGTCCGTCGACGACGAGTCCGGAGAGCCAGCCGGGGGAGTGCAGCGAATGGAGCCCGGAGGTCGCCCAGTCGGTGACAGGGCCGTTGAAGAAGTCGCCCAGAGCGTCCTGCATCGGCTTGGCGAGTGTCGTGGTGGCGGTGAACACCAGCCACATGACGGCCAGGAAGAAGGGGATGCCGAGCCATTTCGACGTCAGCGCCCGGTCGACCCGGTCGGAGACGGTGGGGCGTGTGCCGTCGCGCTCGGTACGGACCTGGGTGAGGACGTCGTGGGCCCAGGCGTAGCGGGCTTCGGCCAGGAGTTCGTCGGGGTCGTCGCCGGGTTCGCCTTCGGTGGGCGGGATGTGGAGAGGCTGACGCGGGAGGCCGTCGAGCCCACTGTGAATCGCCGCCGCCAGTGCTTCCAGGCCTTCGCGCTTGCGCGGGCCGACCGGCACCACGGGCACGTTCAGCAGGGCCGACAGTTTCCGGGTGTCGATGCCGATGCCGCGTGAGGTGGCCACGTCGTTCATCGTCAGCGCGACGACGCAGCGTACGTCGGTGGCGAGCACTTCGGTGACCAGGTAGAGGTTCCGGGCCAGGTTGGCCGCGTCGGCGACGACCACGACCAGCTCGGGGCGGCCCTCCGCGTCGGAGTCGGTGAGCAGGTCGCGTACCAGTTCCTCGTCCGGGGAGCGGGGGACGAGGCTGTACGTTCCCGGGAGGTCGACGAGGTTCAGCGCCGGTCCGTCCGGCGAGCGCCAGGTGCCGCGGGCGACGTGGACGGTCTTGCCCGGCCAGTTGCCCACATGCTGGCGGGCGCCGGTCAGGGCGTTGAAGAGTGTCGACTTGCCGACGTTCGGATTGCCCACGAGGGCGATGAGAGGGGCCTGCGCGTCCGCCGCGCCGTCCGGACTCGTCTCCGCGCAGCAGGACTTGGCGAGCAGTTCAGGCACGGGCCACCTCTATGCCCTGTGCGGTGGCGTCGTCCAGGGCGACCCTCGCGTCGCCCAGGGCCACCAGCAGGCCGCCCGTGGCGCCGCGCCCCACGACTCGTAGCTCCGCGCCGCGTACGAAGCCGAGTTCGGCCATGCGCAGCCGTTCGGTCGCGGGGACGTTCAATCGTCTCAGCAGCACTCGGTTACCCGGGCGACAGCTACGCAGGGTCATGCGGAAAGCCTCCTTGAGATCGACTTAGGGCAGCCTAACTCCCTCCGGTGTGATACTTGTTCATGAGTTGATGGGAATGGTCAAGTGGTGGCAATTTCTATAACTTTTGAGACCTTCATTCTCCTGAAGTGAGACTTTGGCCCTTTAGGCATTCATGACTTTTATGGGGTCATGAAAGCGAGGGGGGTAGTCGGGGCGCTCGGCAGAGGAGAGGGTGGATTCTTGTTCCGCTCACCCTGAGTGATCCCCTCCCCGTGGTCCGGCCCACACCTGGGCGACCGCAGAAAGACCGTGCTGCCATGAACCGCCCGCGCACCGGAACCGTCGACACCTCCGGGCCCACCTCCATCGGCCTGAAGGCGGCAAACCTGGAACTGCTGACGCGTGAGCTGGTCGCCGAATACCGCTACTGCACCCCTGGCAGCGCGGCCGCTCACCACCGCGCGTCCGCCGTGATGCCCGGCGGCGAGACGCGCTGCATCACCTACCACCAGCCGTACCCGCTGTTCATCACCAGGGGACAGGGCGCGCGGCTGACCGATGCCGACGGCCGTGCCTATGTGGATTTGGTCAACAACTACACGGCACTCGTCCACGGCAGCATGTACGAGCCCGCCACCGCCGCCGCGATCCGCGCGCTCGCCGACGGCGGCATCTTCGCCAGCCCCCACCGCTACCAGACCGAGCTCGCCGAGATGCTCGCGGAGCGGGTGCAGTCGATCGAGCAGGTGCGCTTCACCAACTCCGGCACCGAAGCGTCCCTCCTGGCCGCGCGGCTGGTCCGGCACGCGACCGGACGCGACCGGCTGCTCGTCTTCGACGGCGGCTATCACGGAGGCGCTCCGCTGGGACGCGGCGACGACCTGGTGACCGTTCCCTACAACGACCTCGACGCCGTGCGCGAAGCACTGAGCGACGACATCGCCGCGGTCTTCGCCGAACCGTTCCTCGGCGCCGGTGGAGTCGTCCCCAGCGCACCCGGGTTCCTGCGTGAAGTCGCCGACCTGGCGCGGGCCCGCGGAGCGCTGTTCGTCCTGGACGAGGTCCAGTCCCTGCGCAACGGCGTCGGCGGCGAGCAGGCCCGGCTGGGTGTGAGCCCCGACCTCACACTGATGGGGAAGATCATCGGTGGCGGCATGCCGATCGGAGCCGTCGGCGGCGCCCGCAGGCTGCTGGAACTGACCGCCGCCAGCCGAGAGGACTTCCTCCCTCATTCGGGCACGTCCAACGGGCACCTCGTGGCCGTGGCCGCGGGAGCCGCCACGCTCAATCACCTCGACTCCGTAGCCGTCGCCAGCCTGGACCGGAAGGCCGAGGTCCTGGCCGACGCCATCACCGCGGCGGCCTCCTCCGCCGGCCTGCCGGTGACGGTCACGCGCGCCGGATCCATCCTCAACGTGCACCTGACCGCGGTCGCCCCCCGCAACGCCGCGGATGTACGCCGTGCCGCTGGCCCGTTCCGCGCCGCGCTGCACCTCGCACTGCTCCTCGAAGGCGTCTACACCACACCCCGAGGAATGATCAATCTGTCCACCGCGCTCTCGGCCGAAGATCTGACGTGGGCGATCGAGGGATACACGCAGGCGTTCCACCGCATCTCTCGGGCTGTCTGAGCGGAGCGGACGGCATGAATGCTCCAGGGGCCCTTGCACATCTCGTTTCCGCGCTGACATGGCAGCCGTTCGAACGTCTTCCGTACAGGACCGACGATTCGAAGCCCGCGTTCCACGGGGCACCGACCGGCTGCCGCTGTGCGGTACTGGGGATTGATGACTGAGTCCGGCCGGGACCCCGGCGACCGATCGTGGCATCCCGAGGACCCTCTCTACGGAGGGCAGGGATACGACGGGCAGCAGTATCCCCAGCAGTCGCGGGCCCCCTACGGTCAGGAACAGCAGCCCTACGGCTGGGACCCCTCGCAGGGCGCGGGGGGTTCCTACGCCGGTGACCCGTACGGGCAGCAGCCTGCGGAACCCTACGGCGGCGGCTACCAGGACTACTACGCGTCCCAGGGCTCGTACGCTCAGCAGCCGCAGGGCGCGCCCCGGCAGCAGGAGCACGTTCCGCAGCAGGAGGCGCAGCACACGACGCAGTCCTTCGAGCGGCCGCCGGAGTGGCGCTCGGAGCCCGATGAGGAGAAGCTCTCCCTCTTCGACGACGCGGACAAGCCGCGCGAGGAGCGCTCGCGTAGCAGGGGTCGGCGCGGCAAGGACAAGAAGGGCAAGCGCCGCGGCGGCACCGCGTGCCTCATCGTCGCCGTGATCCTCCTCGGAGCCTTGGGCGGTGTCGGCTATCTCGCTTACGACTGCTGGCAGACCTACTTCGGCACCCCGCCGGACTACGAGGGCGAGGGCAGCGGCCGGGTCCAGGTCGAGATCCCCAAGGGGTCGAGCCTGACGCAGATGGGACAGGACCTCCAGCAAGCCGACGTGGTGAAGAGCGTCCGCGCCTTCACCGGAGCGGCCGCCAAGAAAGCCATCCAGCCGGGTAGTTACACCCTCCGCAAGGAGATGTCGGGCAAGGCGGCGGTCGCGATGATGACCAACACCTCCAACTTCCTCGTCGTCCCCGAGGGCAGCCGGGCCGTGGCGGTCTACGCCGCGATCGACGAGAAGCTCGGGCTGCCGAAGGGCACCACCAAGGACGTCGCCAAGAACCAGGCGAAGAATCTCGGGCTGCCCGACTGGGCCGACAGCGACCCCAAGATCAAGGACCCGCTGGAGGGCTTCCTCTATCCCTCGCAGTACAACGCGAGCAAGGGCATCAAGCCCGAGGACGTCCTCAAGCGGATGGTCGCGCGGGCCAAGGAGAACTACGCCAAGGTCGACCTGGAGGGCAAGGCCAAGGAGCTCAACCTGACGTCCCCGTTCCAGGTCATCACCGTCGCCAGCCTGGTCCAGGCCGAAGGCAAGACCCACGACGACTTCCGCAAGATGGCACGCGTCATCTACAACCGGCTCAAGCCCGACAATCGCGAGACGGGCCGCAAACTGCAGTTCGACTCCACCTACAACTACGTGAAGAACCAGAGCGAAATCAATCCGAGCCGGGAAAAAATCAAAACCACCAACGATCCGTACAACACCGACTTCTACCCGGGCCTTCCTCCCGGCCCCATCGACAACCCGGGTCCCGAAGCGCTCAGGGCCGCGCTGGATCCGGAGTCCGGCTCCTGGATGTATTTCGTCTCGGTCGACGGGCACACCACGCAGTTCGTCACGACCTATGCGGAAGAGCAAAAGCTCGATCGGGAGTTCAAGAACAACCAGAAGAAAAAGAAATCGGGATGAGTGAGCCTTTCGAGCGCGGACTGTCACCCTTGTGTGCCGGTCCTGAAGGCTCAGTGACTCGCGGGAGCAGCACTACGGGCAAGAGGGGCGCCACCGTGCGGCCGCGCTCGGCTCGCCGATCGCCCACTCGCTTTTGCCGGTCCTGCGCCGCGCCACCTACGCGGAGCTGGGCCTTCAGGGGTGGACGTACGACCGCTTCGAGCTCGACGAGGCGGCCCTGCCCGGCTTCGTCGAGCAACTGGACGGTGCCTGGGCCGGACTCTCCCCGGCCATGCCGCTCAAGCGCATGGTCTTTCTCGACGTCGAACTCGCCGACGCCGTGCACCGGGTGGGCCTGGACGCTCCGCGTCCGTTGCTCGCGGTCAATCCGCGGCAGCGGTGGCGTGAGCT
>NZ_JBSFWT010000069.1:0-39545 GCF_053594975.1 Streptomyces sp. NPDC002537 | reverse complement strand
GCGAAGCCGGCCGCCACGGCCGCGTCCACGGTGCCGTCCCCGCCGTCCGCGACGGGCAGCGCCGCGACGTCGAGGCCGGGCGCCGCGCGCCGCAGCCCGGCCGCCACGTGTTCGGCGACCTCGGCCGCCGTCAGCGAGCCCTTGAACTTGTCCGCGGCGATCAGCACCCGGCCGCCCCCGGCGGAGCTCGCGTCCGTCATGTCGCATCCCCTCGCTTCCGGGCGTCGCGCCGCAGCGACCCTACCCGGGCGAATGCGCGTTGCCCATGCCTCCGGACGGCGTGCCAGGACGCCCAATTCCGTGCATCCCGGCCATAGTGGGGCGGCATGAGCACCGACGCATACGAGTCGCCCGACCCCGCCCCCTCCTCCGGGCGGCCGGAGGACGGCTCCCCTGACCTGACGCTCGTCGCGATCGGCGGCGCCGCCGTCCTCGCGGTGGTCGCCTGGGCGGCGCTGGCCAAGCACTCCTTCGACCGCGTGTCGTCGGCCGCCCTGAACTGGGTGCTGTCGAACTTCGCCTGGCTGTTCGTCATCGCGGCCGATGTGTTCCTCGCCCTGTGCGTGGTCATCGCGTTCAGCCGGTTCGGCCGGATCCGGCTGGGCGGGGACGAGGACCGGCCGGAGTTCGGCAACCTCGCCTGGATCGCGATGATGTTCAGCGCGGGCATGGGCATCGGGCTGATGTTCTACGGGGTCGGGGAGCCGCTGCTGCACTTCGTCTCCCCGCCGCCGGGCAGCGGTGTCACCGCGAACTCGCCCGCCGCGGCCCGTACGGCGCTGGAGTACTCGTTCTTCCACTGGACCCTGCACCCCTGGGCGATCTACGGGATGGCGGGCCTCGCCCTCGCCTACGCGGGCTTCCGCAAGGGCCGCGGAAACCGGCTCAGTTCCGCGTTCGTCCCGCTGCTCGGCGAGGCGCGGGCGGCGGGCTGGCCGGGACGGGCCATCGACCTGCTCGCCGTCTTCGCGACCGTGTTCGGCACCGCGACCAGCCTCGGCCTCGGCGCCCTCCAGGTGTCCAAGGGCCTCAATCTCACCACCGGTGTCAGGGACTCCACCACCCTGGAACTCGTCATCATCGGGGCGCTGTCGGCGGCCTTCGTGCTGTCGGCGTTCTCCGGGCTGCACAAGGGTGTGAAGTGGCTCAGCACCCTCAACATCGCGCTGGCCGCGTGTCTGATGGTCTTCGTCTTCGTGCTCGGCCCGACGGTCTTCGTCCTCAACACGATCCCGGCGGCCACCGGCGGCTATCTGCACGACCTGCTGACCCTGGCGACGCGCACGGGCGCGTTCACGGACTCCGCGTGGCTGGGGGCGTGGACGATCTTCTACTGGGCGTGGTGGCTGTCGTGGGCGCCGTTCGTGGGCACGTTCATCGCCCGGATCTCGCGCGGCCGGACCATCCGGGAGTTCCTGATCGGGGTGCTGCTGGTGCCCAGCGGGGCGACGGTGGTGTGGTTCTGCGTGATGGGCGGGAGCGCACTGCGGATCGACATGACGGGCGCGGCCGACATGGCGGGGACGGTCAAACAGGGCGCGGAGGCCTCGCTGTTCGCGCTGCTGGACACCCTGCCGCTGGACACGCTCACGTCGTGGATCGCGATGGCGCTGGTGATGACGTACTTCATCACCAGCGCGGACTCCGCGTCCCTGGTCATGGGTTCGCTGTCCAGCCGGGGCGCGCTGCACCCGCGCACGTGGCTGGTGGTGATGTGGGGGGTGCTGATGGCCGCGGTCGCGGCGGTGCTGCTGGTGGCCGGCGGCCTCAAGTCGCTCCAGTCGGCGACGATCCTGGTCGCCCTGCCGTTCGTCCTGGTGATGCTGGCGCTGTGCTGGTCCCTGATGCGGGAGCTGCGCGAGGACCCGGGCGCGGGCCCGGCCCGCCATCACGCCCTGCACGGGCTGCGCGACGCCATGCGGACGATGATCGGCGAGGCGATCACGGAACAGGGTCCGGTACGGCACGCGCGGCTGCGGCGGGTCGCGGACAGCGTGCGCGACCGCGACGACCGGGACGACGGGGAGCAGGGCGGCGGGCGCGGCTAGTCCGGCTGCTCCGGCTGTTCCGGCTGCTCCGGCTGTTCCGGCTGCTCCGGCTGTTCCGGCTGCTCCGGCTGGAGGACGACCGGGTGGAGCTCCGGGCCGACGATGTGCGAGGGCGGTCGCGGGCCTGCCTTGTCGTGGAGGAAGTGGGCCGCGTACCAGAGGACCACGTCCTGGCCGTCCACGGACTCGCCGTTGACGAAGGCGTCGATGTCCGCCCGGGTGTCGAAGGGGCTCCCGTCGTCGATCTCCCCCGCCCGGTAGCGCAGTACCCACAGGTCGCCGGCTCCGTAGGCGTCCGCCGTGCCGTCGTGGGCGCCCGGGACGAGGGAGTATCCCTGCCCGGTGGCCGGGTTGACGACGCGCCACTGGCGGTGCCGGGCGGCATCACGGGGCCGCCGGGTCTCCCGGCGGATCGTCGTCCATCCGCTGCCGTCGTCGAACTCGTCGACCCGATTGGGGGAGGCGGTCCCGATGTCCAGGTCCAGCCGCCAGTAGGCGTGGTGCGTGTGGGCGAGGCAGGTGCACGGGTTGGTGACGGCGGCGAAGCCGAAGCCGGGCCGGATCGCCCCGTCGTCGCCGAGCCGCCACTCGGTGACGTACCGGTACCAGCCGGCCGCGAGTTCGCTGACGATGCGGAGGGCGGAGCCGTCGTGGAAGAAGGCGACGCCGCGGAAGTTGCCCCGGTCGGTGCCCGTGTCGAGGATCGTGCGCGGCGCCGAGGTGCAGAGGCGGTAGCCGGGGCCGGCCGGGTCGGATCCGGTGGCTTCGAAGCAGACCTCCTCGTTCGCCCAGTCGCGGTAGGGGCCGCACCGGTCGCCCGCGTACTTCACGTTGAGGATCGGCACATGGCCCTGGTGGAGGACGCGGCCGCCCTGGTGGTCGACGTACCGCAGCTCCACGCCCGAGCCGTTGACCCCGGACGAGGTCCGCGGCCGGTTGACCACCAGGTTCCACAGCTCGGTGGTCCCGCGCAGGACGCGGACCCGGACGGCGTGGGGGCCGCCCGACGGGTCGGGGCAGTTGTCGGAGGCCGGGGTGGTCACGCAGTCCATGGCCGAGGGGGCGGGCACGCCCTCGGGGGCGGTGATCACCACGCCGTCCCGCATGCGGACGCCGACGATGCGGTGTTTGACGATGCCCTCGGGATCGCGGAGGCCCACGGTGACCACGCGGTCGACGGTGCCGTCGGGGTTGGTGACATCGGCGAGCGGGGGCATCGGCCGGTACGCGGTGACGTGGCCGGAGGCGAGGACGGGCCCGAACGTACCGTGGCCGCGCAGCGTTTCGACGGCCCGCGCGAACTCCTCGGTGCCGGGCACGGGCCGGAACCGCACGAAGCGCGCCCGCGCGCCCGACAGGTCGTCGAGCCGGCCGGTGACCTCCAGGGAGCGGTAGGCGTCCGGGTCGTGGACCAGGGCCCGGAACGGGGAGCCGGGGGACGGATCCTTCTCCAGGACCTGGAAGTCGGCGACGTCCAGCCGGGGGCCGGTGAGGTGCTCGCGGACGGCCGACAGGCCGGTGAGGTCCCCGGCGAGGGACGCCGCCGCCCCCCGCCCGCCGTGGAAGGGTTCGATCTCGACGGTGACCGGATCTGGCATGGCGCCCCCTTCGGGCTGGGACCACGGGAGTCGTGAGCCCAGGGTGCACGGGAGCCGGACGAGCGGGACATCCACCACACGAGGGGCGCGGTGGGTGCGTAAGGGGCGCATCACGGCACGGCCCCCCGGGTGATCGGCCTTTCGCGCAGGGGCAATTGACCTGTGCGCCCCGAGGGCCCCGACCCCGCGCCCCGCTAGGGGGCCGGGCGGCCGTCGCCCTCCCCCGCCCGCCCCGTGCGGAGCACCTTCTGATGGGCGGAGTCCAGCGCGGCGATGACGGCGAAGGTGACGGCCATGACCGCCACGGCGCCGACGTAACACCAGGGGCTGGGGAGATAGTTGACCGCGATCATGGGGCTGGGCTCCTTGCCGGTGAACAGCCGGAAGAAGAGGGCCGCGAGCCCTTCCCAGAATCCCGCTATGAGCACCAGGAGCATTCCGAGCCGGTACCACGCCTCGTCCACGGTCGCCTCCAAGGGTTGTTTCCGCACACCGGATTTCGATACGAACGTATCAGAGGAGTGGGGCGGAATAGTGCCTCAATATCCCTTTTCCTCACACATTTTGGCCGCGCTACGCTACGGGCATGCGTGACGAAAAGAAGGCGGCGGGCTGCCGCGTCTGCGGCGTGCGGCTGCCCGTGGCGTCCCGGGGCCGTCCGCCCGCGTACTGCTCGCGCAGCTGCCAGGCCAGGGCCTACCGGCAGCGGCGGAGGCCACCGGTACCGGAGGCGGCCGTTCCCGCGGTGCAGGACGCGGTGCGGGGCGCGGCGCGGGACGCGGAGTCGCCGCGGCGGCGGGAGATCGCCGGGGCCGTCTGGCGGATCGCGGCGGAGCGCGGGCTCCACGAGGCGAGCATGCGGGAGGTCGCCGCCGAGGCGGGGGTGTCGCCGCGCGTCGTGCAGTACCACTTCGGCAACAAGCACGAACTCCTCGTCGGCGCGCTCCGGATGCTGCACGAGGAGAACGACCGCCGCGCCCGTACCCGCATGGAGGCACTGCGCCTGCCGGACGGCTCCCGTGAGCTGCTGCGGGCGATCCTGGACGAGCTCCTGCCGCTGGACGGGCAACGTCGCGCGGCCTTACGGGTGTTCGCCGCCTACTACGCGCGCAGCCTCACCGATCCGGTGCTGGCCGCGGTCTTCCTGCACGACGAGCAGCCCCTCGAACAGCTCGTCGCCGCGATCCTCCGGCAGGCTCGGCGCGACGGTGCCGTCGCGCCCGGCGTCGATCCGGCGCGGGAGGCGGATCTGCTGGTGTCCGGGGTGACGAGCCTGGGCATGGACGTCGTGCACGGCCGCCGCGCGGTCGCGGACGTACGGCGGGTGGTGGACTACCACTTGGACCGGATCTTCGGGGTGCGCTGACGTGTGCCCGGCCTCCGGTCACAGCGCCTCGCGCACGAGCCGGACCGGATGCCAGGCCGTGCGCCCGGTGCCGTGGAGGATCTGCTGGCGGCAGGAGGTGCCGGTGGCGACGATCACGGTGTCCCCGGGTTCGGCGCCGACCGCCGGGAAGAGCCGGTCCTCCCCCACGGTCATGGACAGCGCGTAGTGCTCGGACTCGTAGCCGAAGGACCCGGCCATGCCGCAGCAGCCCGCGTCCGCCTCGACGACCTCGGCGCCGGGGACGGCCTTGAGCAGGTCGACGGTCGCCCGGGTGCCGACCTCCGCCTTCTGGTGGCAGTGGCCGTGGTACAGCAGGCGCCGTCCGGCGGGCCAGGAGTCCTCGCGCAGCCGGAGCCGGCCGTCGGCGACCGCGTCGAGGAGCAGCTCCTCGACCTGGCGGACCCGGCCCGCGATGTCCTCGATGACCGGGTCGCCGGGGTGCAGGGAGCGGTGTTCGTCGCGCAGTGTCATCAGGCACGACGGTTCACAGCCGACGACGGGCGAGCCGGGGTCGGACGTGGCCGCGATGCGGTGGGCGAGCGCGCGGGCCCGCGCCTTGGCGTCGTCCAGCAGGCCTTTGGAGAGGGCGGCCCGGCCGCAGCAGCCGCCGCTCTCCAGCCGGACCTCCCAGCCGCAGTGCTCCAGCAGCTCGATGGCGGCGCGGCCGATGTCCGGCTCGGTGTAGGTGGTGAACGAGTCGGCGAGAAAGGTGAGTTGGCCCTGGGGTGCCGGGCGCACCGCGGTGTCCCGCCCCCGGAACCAGCGCACCAGGTCGCGGCGGGCGAAGGCGGGCAGCGGGCGGTGCGGGGTGATGCCCAGCGTCCGGTCCAGCAGGGCGCGCAGCGGGCGGATGCGGCCGGGGAGGTTGGACAGGGGCGCGGCGGCCGAGCCCAGGCGGTTGAGGGTGCGCGCGGCGGCGAAGAGCCGGGACCTGGCGGGGACCCCGTGCAGGTCGTGGTGGTGGGCCAGGGTCTCGGCCTTGAGTGCGGCCATGTCGACCCCGAGGGGGCATTCGCTCTTGCACGCCTTGCACATCAGGCACAGGTCGAGGATCCCGTGGAGGCGCTCGTCGCCCAGGGCGTGCCGGGGGTCCGGCTCGGAGAGCGCCTTGACCAGGGCGCCGGCCCGGCCGCGTGTGGAGTCCTCTTCCTCACGGGTGGCCATGTAGGAGGGGCACATGGTGCCGCTGCCGCTCTTGCGGCAGGCGCCGATGTTCATGCAGCGGTCGGCGGCGCCCCGCATGCCGCCGACGGCCTCGAAGGAGAGCCGGGTGCGCAGCGGCACGGCGGGGGCGAGGGCGGCGTCGCGCAGGTGGTCGGTCATGGCCGGGGCGTCCACGATCTTGCCGGGGTTGAGCCGGCCGCCGGGGTCGAAGAGCCGCTTCACCTCGCGCATGGCCTCGTACAGCCGGGGGCCGAAGAGCTCGCGGTTGAACTCGCTGCGGGCCAGTCCGTCGCCGTGTTCGCTGGAGTTGACGCCCCCGTACTCGGTGACGAGGTCCTTGACCTCTTCGGCGACGGCCCGCATGGTGCGGATCTGCGCGGGGTCGGCGAGGTCGACGAAGGGCCGGATGTGCAGACAGCCGACGGAGCAGTGGCCGTAGAAGCCGGCGGTGAGTCCGTGGCGGTCCAGGATGCCGCGGAAGCGGCGGGTGTAGTCGGCGAGGTGGGCGGGGGGCACGGCGGTGTCCTCGACGAAGGCCAGCGGCCGCCGGGTGCCCTCGCCCGCGGCCATCAGCAGCCCGAGCCCCGCCTTGCGGACCTTCAGCAGTGCCGCCTGCCGTTCGGGGGTCAGCGCGTGCAGGGTGTGGTAGCCGTGGCCGTGGCGGGCCCACAGCGCGGTGAGTTCGCCGAGCCGGTCGCGCAGTCCGCTCTCTTCGTCGCCGGTGAAGCCGACGAAGAGCAGGGCGCCCGGGTCGCCTTCGAGGAGGGTGCCCAGCGAGGCGTACTCGATCTTCCCCCGGGACAGGTCCAGGATCGTCCGGTCCAGCAGTTCGACCGTGGCGGGGTCGCAGGACAGGGCGTCCCCGGTGGCCTCGACGGCGGCGGCCACGGAGGTGAAGTGCCCGACGGCGATGGCGGTCCGGGCGGGTGCGGGCACGAGGGCGACCTCGGCCCGGGTGGTGACGGCGAGGGTGCCCTCGGAGCCGACGACGAACTTCGCGAGGTCGAACGGGGCGTCACCGGCGAGCCGGTCCAGCCGGTAGCCGCCCGCGCGCCGCCAGAAGGCGGGGAAGTCGTGGGCGATGGCGGACGAGTGGGCGGCGAGGATGCGCGGCAGCTCGCGGTGGATGCGGCCTTCGAGGGTGGGCAGGGCGGCGCGGCGTACGCGTTCGGCCTCCGTGACGGGGGCGAAGCGGGCGGCGGTCGCGTCGGAGAGGACGACGTCCAGCGCGCGGACGTGGTCGATGGTCATGCCGTGGCGGAGGGAGCCGCTGCCCGCGGAGTTGTTGCCGACCATGCCGCCGATGGTGGCCCGGTCGCTGGTGGAGGTGTCGGGGCCGAACATCAGCCCGTGGGCGGCGGCGGCCCGGTTGAGCTGGTCCTGGACGACGCCGGGTTCCACCACGGCGGTACGGGCCGCGGGGTCGAGTTCGACGATGCGGTGCATATGGCGGGAGAGGTCCAGGACGAGGCCGGGGCCGACGGTCTGGCCGGCGAGGCTGGTGCCCGCGCCGCGCGGCACCACGGGCACGCCGTACTCGGCGGCCGCGGCCACCGCCGCCCGGACGTCCTCGGCGTGGCGCGGGAAGGCCGCGCCGAGCGGGGTGACGGCGTACATGCTGGCGTCCCGGGAGTACAGGTGCCGGGTGTAGTCGTCGAAGCGGGCCTCGCCGTCGAGGTCGTGCCGGAGCCGGCGGGCGAGTCCGTCGGCGGGGGTGCCGCGGCGGGCCGGGGGTGTCCGCACGGGCGTCTCCTTTCAAGGGGGCGCGGAGCAGGTCTCAGGGGGCGCGGAGCAGGTCCAGGGCATTGCCGAGCCCGCCCGGGTCGATGGGAACTCCGGCCAGTTGCAGGCCCATCTGGACCCCGGCGAGGGTGCCCGCGAGTGTCAGGTCGCCGAGGTGCCCGAGGTGTCCGATGCGCAGGACGCGGCCGGTGAGCCTGCCCAGGCCCGCGCCCAGGGACATCCCGAACCGCTCCAGGACGATCGCGCGCACCCGGTCGGCGTCGTGTCCGTCGGGCAGGACGACGGCGGTGAGCGTGCCGGAGTGTTCGCGCTCGTCGGCGCACAGCACGTCGAGTCCCCAGCCGCGTACGGCCGCCCGGGTGGCGGCGCCGTGGCGGGTGTGCCGGGCGAAGACCTGCGGCAGGCCCTCGGCGTGGAGCATGCGCAGCGATTCCTCCAGCCCGTAGAGGAGGTTGGTGGCCGGAGTGCTGGGGAAGTAGCCGTTCCGGTTGGCCTCGACGACCGGGTTCCAGTCCCAGAAGGACTTCGGCAGGCGGGCGGTGCGCGCGGCGGCGAGGGCCTTGCGGCTGACGGCGTTGAAGCCCAGTCCGGGCGGCAGCATCAGCCCCTTCTGCGACCCGGCCACCGTGACGTCGACGCCCCACGCGTCGTGCCGGTAGTCGATCGAGGCGAGCGAGGAGACGGCGTCGACGAGCAGGAGCGCCGGGTGGCCCGCGGCGTCCATCGCCTGCCGGATCGCGGGGACGCGGCTGGTCACTCCGGTGGAGGTCTCGTTGTGCACGACGCACACCGCCTTGATCGACTGCCCGGTGTCGGCGTCGAGTTCACGGCGTACGGCCCGCGGGTCGGCGCCGTGCCGCCAGTCGCCGGGCAGGAAGGTGACGTCGAGGCCGAGCGACCGGGCCATCTCCTGCCAGAGCGTGGCGAAGTGGCCCGTCTCGCAGAAGAGCACCCGGTCGCCGGGGCTCAGGGTGTTGACCAGGGCGGCCTCCCAGGCGCCGGTGCCGGAGGCGGGGTGGATCACGACGGGTCCGCCGGTGCCGAACACCGGCTTGAGGGCGTCGAGCAGGCGCAGGGTGAGGGCCGCGAACCGCGGGCCCCGGTGGTCGATCGTCGGCGCCGCCATGGCGCGCAGCACCTGGTCGGGGACGTTGGTGGGGCCGGGGATCTGGAGGAAGTGGTGTCCGACGCGGGAAGCCATGACCATCAACTCCCCGGGTATTGTGCCGTGTTACGGCACGCCGTACCGTGATGAGGCATGCCGGAGCTTAGGCTCGGGCCGCGAAGGGAGTCAATGGATGCGGAACGTCCACAACGCGCTCCGGGTGCTGGAGGAGGTCGCCGCGCGCCAGCCGATCGGTGTCGCGGAGCTGGCCAGGGTCCTGGGCCTGCCCAAGAGTTCGGTGCAGCGCACGCTGGTGACCCTGCACACTGCCGGCTGGATCCGCCCCACCGGCGAGACCGTCACCCGCTGGGCGGTCACGACCAAGGCGCTGTCCGTGGGCCGGAGCGCCACGGGCGAGCTGGGGCTGCGGGACGTCGCGCTGCCGGTGCTGGAGGAGCTGCGCCGGCGCACCGACGAGACGGTGCACCTGACGGTTCCGGAGGGCGGCAAGGTCGTACTGATCGAACGACTGGAGACGTCCCAACCAGTGCGCATCGTCCTGCCGTTGGGGCAGAACCTGCCCCTGCACGCCTCCTCGAACGGCAAGGCCCTGCTCGCCGCGAGCCCGCCGGAGACCGTCGAGCGCTACCTGTCGGAGGGCCTGCCGCGGTACACGGACAGCACGATCACCGATCCGGAGCGACTGCGGGCGGAGCTGACCGTCGTCCGGGCACGGGGCTACGCGACGAACGGCGGGGAGTGGCGCGCGGACGTCTCGGCGGTCGCGGCGGCGGTCGTCGCCGGGTCCGGGCCGCCGGTGGCCGGGATCAGCGTCAACGTCCCCACGAGCCGTATGACCGACGCCTCGCGGGCGGCGTTCGGCGCCCTGGTCGCGGAGGCGGCGAAGTCGCTGGGCGCGGCACTGACCGACCGGTGAACGACGGGGCGCGGGGCACGCCCATGGCGGGGTGCGGGTGCCGGACTCCTTGACGCCGGGACACCTCACCCCCATGCTTCCGACTAACAAAATCACGCTTCCGGATGACGGAACTCCCAGGCGGCTCAGGCCACTTCGGCCGTCCGCCCGCGGCCGGACGGAACCCTCTTGCCACCGGTGCCGCGGCGGACCGGAAGGTTCCGCGCGGACCGGAGAAAGCGAGAGCTTCCGTGTTCCGACAAGTCACCGATCCCCTGGGGCACCCCGCCCTCACCGCGCTGCTCGCCGCCCTGCCCCTGCTGGTGCTCCTGACCCTGCTCGGCGTCCTGCGGATCCCTTCGCACCGCGCCGCGCTCGGCGGCCTCGCCACGGCGGCGCTGATCGCCGCCACCGTCTACGGCATGCCGCTGTCCGAGGTCGCCGACGGGGCGGCCGAAGGGGCGGCCTTCGGCCTGTTCCCCATCGTCTGGATCGTGCTCAACGCCGTCTGGATCAGCCGGCTCCAGCGCGTCGGCGGCCACTTCGACATCGTCGGCAGGACCTTCTCCTCGCTGTCCGGCGACCTCCGCGTCCAAGCGGTCCTGATCGCCTACTGCTTCGGCGCCATGGTGGAATCCCTGTCCGGATTCGGCACGCCGATCGCGATCACCTCGCTGCTGCTGCTCGCCCTCGGCCTGGAGCCGCTCAAGGCCGCGACGGTCGCCACGTTCGCCAACACCGCGCCCGCCGCCTTCGGTTCGGTCGGCAACCCCGTCCAGGCGCTGGCCAAGGTCACCGCGTTCCCCGCGCACGACCTCGGGGCCATGGTCGGCCGGCAGTCCGCCGTCGTCGCGGCGCTCGTGCCCTTCGTCCTGCTGCTCATGCTCGACGGCCGCCGGGGCCTGGCGGAGGCGTGGCCCGCCGCACTGACCGCCGGCGCGGGCTTCGGGGCCGGGCAGTTCCTGTGCTCCAACTACTTCGCCTACCAGCTCACCGACATCTTCGCGGCCCTGGTCTCGACGGCCTCGCTGGTCGTCCTGCTGCGCGTGTGGACACCGCGGTGCCGTACCGGCTCCGTCGCGGAGGCCGACCCGCCGGTCGGGGCGGCGGCGCACGGGCCCGTCACCGCAGGAACGGCCGACTCGCCGACGGGTGGGGGTGTTACGGGTGGGGCCGTTACGGATGCGGCCGTTACGAGTGGGACCGCCGTGGCGAGCGGCGCCGCGACAGTGCGCCCCCGGCGTCGACCGCCTGCCCGCAGCACGCTCCCCGACCGGGGACCGGAGATCGTCCGGGCCTTCTCCCCCTACGCGCTCCTCATCGCGCTGTTCGCGCTGGCCTCCTGCCAGGGTCCGGTGCGGCGCTTCGTCAAGTCCCAGGACATCGGCTTCTCCTGGCCCGGTCTCCGCGTCCTCGGGGCCGACGGCCACCCCGCGGCCGTCACCACCTTCGACCTCGGCTGGCTCGGGGCCTCGGGCACCCTGCTGCTGATCGCCGGCGTGCTCACCGCGCGCGTCCTGCGCGTACCCGCCCGGCAGGCCGTGCGCTGCTACGCGGAGACCCTGCGCCAGTTGCGCCGGCCCGCGCTCACCATCGCCTGTGTCCTCGCCCTCTCCTACGTCATGAACCTCTCGGGGATGGCCGTCTCCCTCGGCACCTGGCTCGCCGGGCTGGGCAGCGCGTTCGCGCTGCTCTCCGGCTTCCTCGGCTGGTTCGGCGTGGCCCTGACCGGTTCGGACACCTCCTCCAACGCGCTGTTCGGCGCCATGCAGGTCTCCGCCGCCCGGCAGGCGGGGCTCTCCCCGCTGCTCATGGCCGCCGCCAACAGCACGGGCGGCGTACAGGGCAAGGCCGCCGCCATGCAGAACCTGGTCATCGCCGCCGGCGCGCTGGGCATCTCGGGCCGCGAGGGCGAGATCCTGCGCAGGGTCATCGGCTGGAGCCTGGGCGTACTCGCCGTACTGTGCCTGCTCGTCTGGCTGCAGTCCACCCCGGTCCTGGGCTGGATGGTCCCCGGCGACTGAGGCACCCACAACACGGCTCCGCCGCGTTGTCCTCAATCGCCGGACGGGCTGAAATTCGCGGACTGCGGCAGCGAACCTGCGGGCCGGGCCCGCAGGTTGCGGACCACGCCAGCAAAAACCAGCCCGTCCGGCGTTTGAGGACGCGGCCGCAGGCCGCCCCCGCCGCAGGCGGCAGACGGCCCGCACCCGGAGGTCGGCCCTCGCCCAGCGGCGAGCGCACGCGTCAAGACGGCTGGCAGACCCCGAAGACGCGAAGGGTCACCGACGAGGGGCTGACGCTGTTCACCCCCACCAAGTACTGGTTCTCCCCGAGCCCGGGATACTCGGCGTACCTCTCGACCGCCCCCGACCAGTTCCCGACCTGCTCGAACCCGCCACCGACGATCCGCGTGCCCATGGGGCACACCGGACTCTTCAGTACCTGTTCGCGCGCCAACGGCGCGACGGTGAAGTCCTGTTGGACGATCTGCGGCGACATCGCGGCGGGCCCCGGGGGGCCGGGAGGGCCCGCGGGACCCGTGTCGCCCTTCGGGCCGGGCGGGCCCGCGGGGCCGGTGGCACCGGTGTCCCCCTTGTTGCCCTTCGGGCCCAAGGGGCCGGTGGGTCCCGGAGGGCCGACCGCCCCGACCGGGCCCACAGGGCCTTCGGGACCGGAGGGACCTTCAGGGCCGGTGGGACCGGCCGGGCCCTCGGGGCCGGTGGGACCCGCGGGGCCGGCGCCACCCGGAGAACCCGCGGGACCCGGGGCGCCCCTGTCACCCTTCGGACCGGCGGGCCCGGCGGATCCTGCGGGACCTTCGGGGCCCGCAGGTCCGGCAGGCCCCGCGGGCCCGGGTCTGCCGGTCGCACCGGCGGGACCGGCCGGACCGGCGGAACCGGCGGGGCCCACCGGCCCTTCGGGGCCGGTGTCGCCCGGGTCACCCTTGTCACCCTTCGGACCGATGGGGCCGATGGGACCGCCGGGGTCACCTCTGTCGCCCTTGTCGCCTCTGTCGCCCTTCGGACCGGCAGGCCCTGCGGGTCCGGTCTGCCCGATGGGCCCCGCGGGTCCCACGGCCCCCGTCTGCCCCCTGTCTCCCCTGTCGCCCTTGGGCCCTGCCGTCCCCTTGGGACCGATGGCACCCGCGGGGCCGACGGGTCCCGCTACACCGGGGTTGCCCTTGGGGCCGACCGGACCGGTGGGGCCCTGAGGACCACCAGGGCCTTGCGGACCGATGGGGCCGACAGGCCCTGCGGGCCCGACATCACCTTGCGTACCTGCGGGCCCTGCGACCCCATCCACACCGGGGTCACCCTTCGGCCCGGCGGGCCCGACCGGACCCACTGAACCGGTGGGCCCCGCAGGCCCGTTCGCACCCGGGGCACCCTTCGGCCCTGGTGGCCCCACATGGCCGGGATCGCCCTTCGGCCCCACCTGCCCCGCAGGGCCCACACGGCCGGTGTCACCTTTGGGTCCCTCCGGTCCGATCGGACCGACTGGACCGGCTGAGCCGTCCGCCCCCGCCGGGCCGACGCGGCCGGGGTCGCCCTTGGGCCCCTTCGGGCCCTGCGGCCCGATCGGCCCCCGGTCCCCTTTCGGCCCCTTCGCCCCTCCGTGGGTGTCGTGATGGTGCCCGCTGTCGTGGTGCCCCCCTTCGCCCCTGCACATGGGCACCGTGCCGAAGGCCCGTACGTAACGCGCGCTCATCCAGCCGCCACTGGCGACCCGGTACCAGTACGGGTCCCCCTGGACGCGTTCCCCGTCGGACTTGCAGTCGATGTGGACGCGTTCCCCGGGGCCGTATGTGCCGACGATCTCGGAGCCGGTCGTCGGCCTCTTCCGTACGTGCTGCCCGATCCTGGAGGTCACCTCGCCGGAGACCCCGTCGTACCGACCCCGCGCGGCCGCGGAGAGCGCCCCGCCCGCGGACGCGCAGAGCGCGAAGACCACGCCCAAGGTGACGGCTCCGTGCTGCGTCACCAAGGATCCGGCCTGCCTCCCGAAAAGCGACATGTCACTCCTTTCACTCGCAGGAACCTGGAGTGGCACAGGAACACAGCCGCTGGCACGCATCGGCAAGACAAGCCCGGTACTTGGCCCGGATGCGGGGACTGCATCACCCGCACGAGTGAGTCGCGGAACGATAAAACGACCCCAGGCGGATGAAGGGAGAGAAGTCGACAAACCCAGAACACGGCCGATGCACTTCACCTACCTCGCATTACGGCTGAAATATCGACACGTCTACAGATCGGTGAACATCCGGTGTCGCAAAGACCGGACCCGCCATCCGCCGGAAACCGCCACGCCCCGCGGGGCCGAGGGCCGGACGGCGGTGGAGCGGCTCGCCGACGAGCCGGCCGCGGGCCCCTGGCGGGCGATCGGCGCGCACGGCGGGAAATGCCGTCGCCGGACCGGGGCCGGCTGCGTACCCTCACGCCATGAGCGGCAGCGGCATGGGGCGGGACCGGAAACGGCCCCTGGTAGTGATCATGAGCGGGGCGGGGATCTCCACGGACTCGGGCATCCCCGACTACCGCGGCCCCAACGGGCTGTGGCGGCGCGACCCGGAGGCGGAGAAGCTCGTCACCTACGAGTACTACATGTCCGACCCCGAGATCCGGAAGCGCGCCTGGCGGATGCGGCACGACGGCCCCTCGCTGCGGGCGCGGCCGAACGCGGCGCACGAGGCCGTGGTGCGCCTGGAGCGGTCCGGCACACCGGTGCGGGTGATCACGCAGAACGTGGACGGGCTGCACCAGTTGGCGGGGATGCCCGATCGCAAGGTGCTCGAACTGCACGGGTCCGCGCGGTCGGTGCAGTGCACGCGCTGCAAGGCGCGGTCGGGCATGGCCGAGGCGCTGGAACGGGTCGACGGGGGTGATCCGGATCCGGCGTGCGAGGCGTGCGGCGGCATCCTCAAGTCGGCGACGGTGATGTTCGGCGAGGGTCTCGATCCGGCGGTGCTGGGCGAGGCGGTGGCGCTGACCAAGGCGTGCGAGCTGTTCATCGCGGTGGGGACGAGCCTCCAGGTACACCCCGCCGCCGCGCTCGCGGGGCTCGCCGCCGACCACGGCGCCCGGCTGATCATCGTCAACGCGGAGCCGACGCCGTACGACGACCGGGCGGACGAGCTGGTGCGCGAGCCGATCGGGACCGCGCTGCCCGCTCTGCTGGAACGGATCGCGGCACTCTGAACCAGCCGCCGCCCCCTGAATCGACCGCCCCCGAATCACCCCCGAACAACCGTCAAGGAGAGGTTGACAAACGATCGACGTCAAGGAAATCTTGACGCCATGATCGCCACAGAACAGCAGACCGTCGACCGCGGAACCGCCCTCCGCGCCGCGGGCTTCGGCATGCTCCCCCTCTCGATCTCCTTGATCTTCATGGCGACGCGGCTGTCGGACGGCTCCGGCGTCGCCGCGTACCTCGCCCTGGGCAGCGCCGTCTTCGTCCTCCTCGTCGCCATCGCCCTGTTCACCGGAGCGGCGCGGTCCGGCAGGGCCGAGGCCACGCGGCGCGAGCTCGACCGCGGGACGCTGGACGCGCTGGAGCCGCTGCGTACGGCCGACGGCCGGTGAGCGGCGAGGAGTTGATCGGCCCGGAGGAGGCCGCGGGCATCCGCGAGGGGATCGCGGGCGCCGTGCTCGGCACGCCGGACGGACTGGCCGAATCGCTGGAGCACGACCCCGCGGGCTATCTCCGCCTGGTGGCCGCCAGCCGCGTCGGCGCCGAGGAGACCAGCCGGCTGCTGCGCGAAGCGGTGCAGGGCGCGCGGGCCGCGGGCCACAGCTGGGACACCGTCGGACGCGTCCTGGGCGTCAGCCGCCAGGCGGCGCAGCAGCGTTTCGCCGCCAAGGGCCCGGCCGCCCCGGGCACTTCGCCGGGTGAGCCGGGCGCCCCCGAGCGGCGGGTGCTGACCCCCCTGACCGCCTTCGACGAGATGCCCGCGCTCGCGGAGGCGGGCCTGGAGGGCTGGCACGTCGTCGACTACGGCCCCTTCTTCCATGTGGTGGAGGCCTCGGACCGGCCGTGGGAGCACCGCCGCGTCCCGTTCGCCGTGGGCAACCGACGCCGCCGGATGGAGGCGGAGGGCTGGACCCAGGTGGGGCCGGGCTCGTTCCCCTGGGCGTACTACAAGCGGCCGTTGCGGCAGGGCTGACGCTCGATCAGAACAGCGGCTGCTGTTCCAGGGGCCCGCTCCCGCCGCGTTCGAAGGCCAGGAGCCTGCGCTTGCGGTCGATGCCCCCGCCGTACCCCGTGAGGCTCCCCGTGGCGCCGACGACGCGATGACAGGGGACGATGATGCCGATGGGGTTCCTGCCGTTCGCGAGGCCGACCGCGCGGGACGCCTTGGGGGCGCCGATGCGGGCGGCGAGTTCGCCGTACGAGAGGGTTTCGCCGTAAGGGATCTCCTGGAGCCCGGCCCACACCCGGTGCTGGAACGGGGTGCCGTCCAGCCGCAGCGGGAGTTCGAACCGGGTCGAATCGCCCGCGAAGTACGCCTCCAGCTGGCGCAGCGCCTCCGTGAACGGCGCGTCGTCGCGCTCCCCGAACGTCTCCTCGGGCGGCCGGTGCCGCTGGCCGGTCATATAGAGGCCGGAGAGGACGCCGTCGGTGGCGACGAGGGTCAGCGGGCCCATGGGGCTGTCGGTGACGGTGTGTACGCGCATGGTGTGTCAGTCCTCGGGCATGTCGTTGATGGGGTGCTCCTGGGCCGCCCACAGGTACTGGACGGCGTACGCCCGCCACGGCCGCCACGCGGCGGCGTGCCGGGTCAGTGCCCCGGGTGTCGCGGGGAGGCCGACGGCGGCGGCGCCGTAGCGGACGCCGAGGTCCGTGGGCACGAAGGCGTCGGGGTCGCCGAGGGCCCGCATCGCGATGACGCCGATGGTCCACGGGCCCATGCCGGGGATCTCGGCGAGCCGGTCGCGGGCCCGTGACCAGTCGCTGCCGACGCCGAGGGCGAGCTCGCCGGCGGCGAGTTCGCGTACGAGCCGCAGGACCGTGGCGCGGCGTGCCGCGGGCATGGCGAGTGCCGCGGGGTCGAGTCCGGCCAGGGCCTCGGCCGAGGGGAAGAGGTGGGTGAGACCGCCGCCCATCGGGTCGTCGACGGGTTCGCCGTGGGCGGTGACGAGGCGGGCCGCGAGGGTGCGTGCCGCGGCGGTCGACACCTGCTGTCCGAGCACGGCCCGTACGGCGAACTCCTCCGGGTCCACGGTGCGCGGCACCCGCCGTCCGGGGGCCTTGGCGACGAGTGGCGCCAACGCCTCGTCGGCGCGCAGCAGTTCGTCGACGGCCTCGGGGTCCGCGTCGAGGTCGAGGAGGCTCCGGCAGCGGCTGATGGCACCGGCGAGGTCGCGCAGGTCGGAGAGGGCGAGCCTGCACTCGATGTGGTCGGGGCGCGGGGCGAGGGCGACGGTGCCGTGGCCGTACGGGAGGCGCAGCGTGCTGCGGTACGCGCCGTCGCGCCACTCCTCCACGCCGGGTACGGCGGTCGCCACGAGGTGGCCGAAAAGGTTGTCGGGGCACAGGGGCGCGCGGAAGGGCAGCCGGAGCGTGAGGACGCCGGGCGCGCCGGCGCTGCGGCCGCGTGCGGCGCGTTCGCGGAGTTCGGTCGGGGTGAGGGCGAAGACCTCGCGCACGGTCTCGTTGAAGGAGCGGATGGAGGAGAAGCCCGCGGCGAACGCGGCGTCCGCCATGGGCAGTTCGCTGGTCTCGATGAGGATGCGGGCGGTCTGGGCGCGCTGGGCGCGGGCGAGGGCGAGGGGTCCGGCGCCGAGCTCGGCGAGGAGCTGGCGCTCGATCTGGCGGGTGCTGTAGCCGAGGCGGGCGGCGAGTCCGGGGACGCCTTCGCGGTCGACCGTGCCGTCGCCGATGAGGCGCATGGCCCGTGCGACGAGGTCGGCGCGTTCGTTCCACTGCGGGGAGCCGGGGCTGGCGTCCGGGCGGCAGCGCTTGCAGGCCCGGAATCCGGCCTGCTGGGCGGCGGCCGCGCTGGGGTAGAAGGTCATGTTCCGGTCCTTCGGCGGCACGGCCGGGCAGCTCGGACGGCAGTAGATGCCCGTGGTGAGCACGGCGGTGTAGAACCATCCGTCGAAGCGGGCGTCCTTGGAGCGGACGGCCCTGGCGCAGCGGTCGAAGTCGGTGTACATGACTCCAGGATCGGTCGTGCGGGCCACGAAGGCTCGCGGAAATCCGACATGAATGTCCGGTGGCCGTGGCGTCCGCGAATCGCCGGGGCGCCCTGCCGTGGGTCGGCGGGGCGCCCGGGACGGTGGTGGGCTCAGGGGTGGGTCCGGCCGAGCAGCTTGAGGATGTTGTCCGTCGTGTCGGTCTCGGCGAGCCGCGGGAGGACCTTCTCCACGGCGCGGCGGTGGATCTCCGGGTCGGGGTCGGTGACGGCGTCGGTGGCGACCGTGACGTGGTAGCCGTGCTCGTGGGCCGCGCGGGCGGTGGATTCGACGCCCGCGCCGGTCGCGATGCCCGCGAGGACGATCTGGGTGACGCCCCGGCGGCGGAGCTGGAGGTCGAGGTCGGTGGCGTGGAAGGCGCCCCAGGTGTGCTTGGTGATCACGATGTCGCTGTCCTGGCGGCCGAGTTCGGGTGCCAGGTCGGCCCAGTCGGCCGGGGGCCGCCCGCCGCGCAGGGGTGCCTCGACACGGCCGGGGGCGGCGCCGACGACACGGACGAGGACAACCGGCAGGCCGCACTCACGGAAGGCGGCGGCGAGCCGGGCACCGCGGGCGAGGATCTCGGCGGAGGGGTGGGCGGTGGGCAGGGCGAGGATGCCCTTCTGAAGGTCGACGAGGACGAGCGCGGTCTTCGGGTCGAGCGTGGTGGCGGGCATGGTGTTCTCCGCTGGTACGTGGTGGGTGTCGGGTGCGTCAGGTGCGGGTGCGCAGGGCGCGGTCGGTGGTGGTCAGGGCGATGAGCAGCAGGCTGAGCACGCCGGTGACGGTGGCGAGGTGGTGCAGTCCGGCGTCGGTGGCCCGTGGTCCGTAGCAGAGCCCGAGGAGGGCGGTGGCGGCGATGGCGCCGAGGTACTGGGCGGTACGCTGGAGTCCGGCCGCGGCGCCGACGCCGCCGGGCGGGGCCTGGGCGTAGACGGCGGCCTGGTTGCCGGTGGAGGTGAGCCCCTGCGGGACGCCGAAGAGGACCGAGGTGAGGAGCAGCGCGGCGAGCGGGGTGCCACCGTGCGCGAGGAGGAGGGCGCCGCTGCCGAGGGCGAGCAGGGCGGCCGCGGTGGTGAGGGGCGCGCGGATGCCCTTCGTACGGGCGCCGAGCAGTGAACAGACGGCCGCCGCACCCGACATGGGGAGCATGACGAGGCCGGTGCGGAGGGACGAGTAGCCGTGCGCTTCCTCCAGCCACTGGGTGAAGCCGTACAGCGTGCAGTAGATGGTGAGGTAGGCGAGCCCGTGCCGCAGGTAGGTGAGGGCGAGGGGCCGGTCGCGCAGGAGCTCCGGCAGCGGGGTGCGTTCGGCGGGCCGTTCGGTGCCGTTCCCCGGCCGGGCGCCGTCGCGTGGCAGCCATCTCAGGCCGAGGACGAGCGGGATCAGGGCGAGCGGCATGTTGACGGCGAAGATGCCGCGCCAGCCGGTGGTGGCGATGAGGACGCCGCCGAGCGCGGGGCCGACGGCGGCGCTGCCGAGCGCGGCGAGGGAGAGTCTGCCGAGGACGGTGCGCGGTGGTTCGCGGCCGGCCCGGAGGGCCTCGGCGCGGAGCATGGCCATGGCCGCGGGGTAGGCGGCGGAGGTGCCGATCCCGAGCAGCGCGCGGGCGGCGATCAGCCAGCCGAAACCGGGGGCCAGCGCTCCGGCCGCGCCCGCGGCGCACACGGCCACGAGGCCGGCGAGGAAGACGCGGCGCGGTCCGAGGAGGTCGGCGAGACGGCCCATGGCGGGCTGGCCGACGGCGCTGGCGAGGTAGAGGGAAGAGACCAGCCAGCCGGTACCGGCGGCGCCGACGCCGAAGTCGTGGCCGATGGCCACGAGGCCGGTGGCGATCGCCGTGGTGTTGACGGGATTGAGGACGGAGCCGAGGAGGAGGGGTGCCATGAACCGGGCCCCGAAGCCGGGTGCGGCTCCGCCGCGGGGCCCGCCCTTCCCTTGTGCCGCCGGGGTGGCGGGCGCGCGCCCGGGACTCCTCGCCCCCCGGCCCGCTCCTCGGCTCACTCCTCGACCAGACGTTTGAGCAGGCGGGTGGCCTCGGCGAGAGTGGCCCGCTCGGCGGGGGCGAGGCGGCGGTCGATGGCGTCCGCGAGCCAGCTGCTCTTGGAGTCCCGCACGGACGCGAGCGCCTCCTCGCCTTCGGCGGTGAGGGAGAAGACGACCTGGCGCCCGTCCGTGGGGTGCGGGGAGCGGGTGACCACGTCCATCTCCTCCAGCGCGCCGAGGATCATGCGCATGGACTGGGGGCGGACGAGTTCGGCGCGGGCGAGGGCGGCGGTCGTGGCGGGGCCGTCGGTGCCGAGGCGGCCGATCACCGCGCGCTGCGAGGGGGTGAGGGCGCCTTGCGGCGAGGCCGTGCGCAGGCGCCTCATGAGCTGGGAGACCGCGGCGGCCAGGTCGGCCGCGGCGCGTTCCTGTTCCTTGTCGGGCATGCCTCCACCGTAAGGAAAGACAGGAAAACTTGCAAGTTTTCCTGTCGTGTTATCCACAGGCGGCGCGCTGGTCTTGCCACCGAGCGTGACGGGCCATACGGTCGCAGGCACACGTGGATCTACGCGTGTCAGCCTGGCTGACGCCCCGGCAAAGGAGCAGCTCATGGCCAATGTTGTGCGCGCCGCGCTGGTTCAGGCGAGCTGGACCGGCGACACCGAGTCGATGATCGCGAAGCATGAGGAGCACGCCCGCGCGGCCGCCGCGCAGGGTGCGAAGGTGATCGGTTTCCAGGAGGTCTTCAACGCCCCGTACTTCTGCCAGGTGCAGGAGAGCGAGCACTACCGCTGGGCGGAGGAGGTGCCGGACGGGCCCACGGTCCGCCGGATGCGGGAGCTCGCCCGGGAGACCGGCATGGTGATCGTCGTGCCCGTCTTCGAGATCGAGCAGTCCGGGTTCTACTACAACACCGCGGCCGTCATCGACGCCGACGGCCGCTATCTCGGGAAGTACCGCAAGCACCACATCCCGCAGGTCAAGGGCTTCTGGGAGAAGTACTACTTCAAACCGGGCAACCTCGGCTGGCCCGTGTTCGACACGGCCGTCGGCAAGATCGGCGTCTACATCTGCTACGACCGGCACTTCCCGGAGGGCTGGCGCGCGCTCGGGCTGGCGGGCGCCCAGCTCGTCTACAACCCCTCCGCCACCTCGCGCGGACTCTCCGCCTACCTCTGGCAGTTGGAGCAGCCCGCCGCGGCCGTCGCCAACGAGTACTTCGTCGCCGCGATCAACCGCGTGGGCCGCGAGGAGTACGGCGACAACGACTTCTACGGCACCTCGTACTTCGTGGATCCGCGCGGCCGGTTCGTCGGTGACGTCGCCAGCGACACCAAGGAGGAACTGGTGGTGCGCGACCTGGACTTCGGCCTGATCGACGAGGTGCGGCAGCAGTGGGCCTTCTACCGCGACCGCAGGCCCGACGCCTACGAGGGGCTGGTCCGGCCATGAGCCCGGACGCCGGGCCGTCCGCCGCCGGCAGGCTGCACATCCGGCACCGGGCCGTCATGCCCGAGTGGCTCGCGCTCTACTACCGCGAGCCGCTGGAGCTCACCCACGGCGAGGGCCGCCATGTGTGGGACTCCGAAGGCCGCCGCTACCTCGACTTCTTCGGCGGCATCCTCACCACGATGACCGCCCACGCGCTCCCCGAGGTCACCAAGGCGGTCGCCGAGCAGGCCGGGCGCATCCTGCACACCTCCACCCTCTATCTAGACCGGCACATGGTCGAGTTGGCGGAGCGGATCGCCTCCCTCTCCGGCATCCCCGACGCGCGCGTCTTCTTCACCACCTCCGGCACCGAGGCCAACGACGCGGCCCTGCTGCTCGCCACCACCCACCGCCGGTCCAACCAGATCCTGGCGATGCGCAACAGCTACCACGGCCGTTCCTTCTCCGCGGTCGGCATCACCGGCAACACCTCCTGGTCGCCCACCAGCCTCTCCCCCCTCCAGACGCTCTATCTGCACGGCGGGGTGCGCACCCGCGGGCCGTACGCCGCGCTGTCCGACGGCGGGTTCATCGCGGCCTGCGTCGCGGACCTGGAGGACATGCTGGGGCAGGCGCACGGCAATGTCGCGGCCCTGATCGCCGAACCGGTGCAGGGCGTCGGCGGGTTCACCTCGCCGCCCGACGGGCTGTACGCGGCGTTCCGGGACGTCCTCGCGCGCCATGGCATCCTGTGGATCTCCGACGAGGTGCAGACCGGCTGGGGCCGCACCGGCGACCACTTCTGGGGCTGGCAGGCGCACGCGGCGAGCGGCCCGCCCGACCTCCTCACCTTCGCCAAGGGCATCGGCAACGGCATGTCCATCGGCGGCGTCGTGGCCCGCGCCGAGGTGATGAACTGCCTCTCCGCCAACTCCATCTCGACGTTCGGCGGCAGCCCGGTGACCATGGCCGCCGGGCTGGCCAACCTCGCCCATCTGCTGGAGCACGACCTCCAGGGCAACGCCCGCCGCGTCGGCGGCCTCCTCGCCGAGCGGCTCCGCGCGGTCGCCGCCGGGCTCCCCGTCGTCCGCGAGGTGCGCGGCCGCGGCCTGATGATCGGCGTCGAGCTGGCCCGGCCGGACGGCTCGCCCGCGCCGGACGCCGCCTCCCTCGCGCTGGAACGCGCCCGCGAGCACGGCCTGTTGATCGGCAAGGGCGGCCGCGAGGCGAACGTCCTGCGCATCGCCCCGCCCCTGAGCCTCACCGTCGCCGAGGCCGAGGAGGGCGCGGCGATCCTCGACGAGACCCTGCGCGAGGTGCAGCGCGCCGCCGACGGAAAGGACCACCGGCCATGACCAGAACGGCCATTCGCGGCGGGCTCGTCATCACCGCCGCCGAGGAGACCCCGGCGGACGTCCTCGTCGAGGACGGCAAGGTCGCCGCCCTGGCCTCGCCCGACAGCACCTTCGCCCAGGGCTGGACCGTGGACCGCACCTTCGACGCCACCGGGAAGTACGTCGTCCCCGGCGGGGTCGACGCCCATACGCACTTCGACTTCCCCTTCGGCGGCACGGCGTCCTCCGACACCTTCGAGACGGGCACCCGCGCCGCCGCGTGGGGCGGCACCACGACCGTCGTCGACTTCGCCGTCCAGCCCCGCGGCGGCGCGCTGCGCGAGGGGCTCGACACCTGGCACGCGAAGGCCCAGGGCACCTGCGCCGTCGACTACGCCTTCCACATGATCCTCTCCGATGTCACCGAGGGCTCGCTGAAGGAGATGGACCTCCTCGTCGGCGAGGGCGTCACCTCGTACAAGCTCTTCATGGCCTACCCCGGGGTGTTCTACAGCGACGACGGGCAGATCCTGCGGGCCATGCAGCGGGCCGCGGGCAACGGCGGGCTGATCATGATGCACGCCGAGAACGGCATCGCCATCGACGTCCTGGTCGAGCAGGCCCTCGCCGCCGGGCACACGGACCCGCGCTATCACGGCGAGGTCCGCAGGGCCCTGCTGGAGGCGGAGGCCACCCACCGGGCCGTCCAGCTCGCCCGCGTGGCGGGCAGCCCCCTCTACGTCGTGCACGTCTCCGCGGAGGAGGCCCTCGCGGAGCTGGCGCAGGCGCGCGACAAGGGCCTGCCGGTCTTCGGCGAGACCTGCCCGCAGTACCTCTTCCTGTCCACCGACAACCTCGCCGAGCCGGGCTTCGAGGGCGCCAAGTACGTCTGCTCGACACCCCTGCGGCCCCGCGAGCACCAGGAGGCCCTCTGGCGCGGGCTGCGCACGGACGACCTCCAGGTCGTCTCCACCGACCACTGCCCGTTCTGCTTCTCCGGCCAGAAGGAGCTCGGCCGCGGTGACTTCTCGAAGATCCCCAACGGGCTGCCCGGCGTGGAGAACCGGATGGATCTCCTCCACCAGGCCGTCATCGAGGGCCGGATCAGCCGCCGCCGCTGGATCGAGATCGCCTGCGCCGCCCCCGCCCGGATGTTCGGCCTCGCCCCGCACAAGGGCGGCATCGCCCCGGGCGGCGACGCCGACATCGTCATCTACGACCCGCACGCCCGGCAGACCCTCTCCGCCGCGACCCACCACATGAACGTCGACTACTCGGCGTACGAGGGCAAGCAGATCACCGGGCAGGTCGAGACCGTCCTCTCCCGCGGCGAACCCGTCATCGAGCGGCGGACGTTCACGGGGCGCGCCGGGCACGGCCGCTACGTCCCCCGCACCACCTGTCAGTACCTCGCGTAAGGAGCACCGCCGTGGACTTCGGACTCGTCCTCCAGACCGACCCGCCCGCCTCCGCCGTGGTGGACCTGATGCGCCGCGCCGAGCGCGCCGGCTTCCGCTACGGCTGGACCTTCGACTCCGCCGTGCTGTGGCAGGAGCCCTTCGTCATCCACAGCCGCATCCTCGACCACACCGAGCGGCTGATCGTCGGGCCCATGGTCACCAACCCCACCACCCGCACCCCCGAGGTCACGGCCTCCACCTTCGCCACGCTCAACGACATGTACGGCAACCGCACGGTGTGCGGCATCGGCCGCGGCGACTCGGCGATGCGGGTGGCCGGGCGCAAGCCCAACACCCTCGCCACCCTGCGCGACGCGATCCGCGTCATCCGCGACCTCGCCGAGGGCCGCGAGGCGGACGTGGGCGGCACGGCGCTGCGGCTGCCCTGGGTGCGGGACGGCAGACTGCCCGTCTGGATGGCCGCGTACGGGCCCAAGGCGCTCGCCCTCACCGGCCAGGAGGCCGACGGCTTCATCCTCCAGCTCGCCGACCCCTTCCTCACCGAGTGGATGGTCAAGGCCGTGCGCACCGCGGCCGCCGACGCCGGCCGCGACCCCGACTCCCTCACCATCTGCGTCGCCGCGCCCGCCTACGTGGGCGACGACCTGGCGCACGCGCGGGAGCAGTGCCGCTGGTTCGGCGGCATGGTCGGCAACCACGTGGCCGACCTGGTCGAGCGCTACGGAGAGCACTCCGGGATGGTTCCCGAGGCCCTCACCGCGTACATCGAGCAGCGGCACGGCTACGACTACAGCCACCACGGCCGGGCCGGGAACCCCTCCACGGACTTCGTGCCGGACGAGATCGTGGACCGCTTCTGCCTCCTGGGACCGGCGGCCGCCCACCGCAAACGGCTGGAGGAGCTACGGGCGTTGGGGGTCGACCAGTTCGCGGTGTACGCGATGCACGATGCGAGGGAGGCGACCATCGACGCGTACGGCAGCGACATCATCCCCGCACTGAGCTGAGGCCGCCCGCGGCGGGGACTCCCCCGGGAGCGTCCACAAGCGCCGGGCGGGCTGAATTCGCCCACTCCACCCGGGTTGTGGGCAGGCGCTCCGCAGGGCGATGAGGGTACCCCCGGCCGGAGGCCGGGGGAGGGTGGGCACAACCCGGCCACCGGCCCGCACCCGACCGGGCATCCGCGGCGCAGCCCTACGGCACCCGCGCCGTCCACTCCGGGGAGGAGAACTTGGTCGCGGCCAGTTCCTCGGCGCGGGCCATCTCCTCCGGGGTGACGGAGCCCTCCGTCAAGCCGTAGCGGCCCCGGAAGGAGGCGATCATGCGCTCGATGACGGTGGCCCGCGGCAGTCCGGTCTGGCGGCGCAGCGGGTCCACCCGCTTCTTGGCGCTCCTGGTGCCCTTGTCGGAGAGCTTCTCCTTGCCGATCCGGAGGACGTCGAGCATCTTGTCGGCGTCGATGTCGTACGCCATGGTCACGTGGTGCAGCACCGCGCCGTCGCCGGAGACCACCCGCTTCTGCGCGGCGCCCGCGATCTTGCCGGCCTCGGTGGCGATGTCGTTGAGGGGCTGGTACCACGCCTTGACGCCCATGCCCTCCAGTGCGCCGAGGACCCAGTCGTCGAGGTAGGCGTAACTGTCGGCGAAGGACAGGCCCTGCACCAGGGCGTCCGGCACGCACAGCGAGTAGGTGATGGTGTTGCCGGGCTCGATGAACATGGCCCCGCCGCCGGAGATCCGGCGGACGACGGTCATCCCGTGCCGCTCGGCGCCCTCGGGGTCGACCTCGTTGCGCAGGGACTGGAAGCTGCCGATGACCACGGCGGGGGCGCCCCACTCCCACACGCGCAGCGTCGGCGGGCGGCGTCCGGCCGCGACCTCGGCGGTGAGCACCTCGTCCAGGGCCATGTGCAGGGCCGGGGCCTGCGGGCCGTCGTGGATGAGCTGCCAGTCGTAGTGGTGCCAGTCGGTGGCCTGCGCCAGCGCGCGGCGGACGGCGATGCCCACGGCCTCGGCGGAGAAGCCGAACATCACCGTGCCCTCGGGCAGGGCCGCGTCGATGCGCGCGGCGAGTTGCGGGGCGGGGGTGTCGGCGGGCGCGCCCTCCAGGGCCCGGTTGATGTCGAGGAGGGCCTCGTCCGGTTCGAGGAAGAAGTCACCGGCCACCCGGACGTGACGCAGCGCCCCGTCCTCGACCTCCAGGTCCACGACGACGAGCTTTCCGCCCGGAACCTTGTATTCGCCGTGCACGGCTGTGTCCTTCCACTCGTTCTCCCCGGTCGGCCACCCGGCCGACAGCGGAATCAACCGTAACTCCATCAACCGCTGTCACTCCCGTGGGTAACCGCCTACACTCTGTGTACCCCACACGCATTCATTGTTCTTCCCCCCACCCCACTCCCCCGGTCTGCCGGGCGTCGGCTCGTGACCGGGGGCGGGGCCATGCGCGGAACCGTTCCGCGCAGCAGCCGTTCGAGGGGGGAACCCGAACGTGAGCACATCCATGGCGCGCCGGGCGATACGGGCCGGTGCGGCCCTCGCCGCCGCGCTGACCCTGGGCTTCGGCGCGGTCGCCTGCGACGACTCCGCCGAGCCCGCCGGCACCAAGCCGACACCGTCCGCGTCGGCCCCGGCCACTCCGGCCGGGACACCCGAGCCCGAGCCGACGCGGTCCTCGCCGTCGCCCGAGCCGGGCAGCGCGTCACCGACGCCGCCCGCACCCGCGCCCACGCCGAAGGAGGAGGCACCTGCCTCGGCCGGCGGCTCGACGACGACAGGCGGGACGACGGCGACAGGCGGCTCGGGGTCGACCGGAGGGTCGCACTCCGGCGCCTCCGCCGTCTGCAACGACGGTTCGACGTCCTACTCCGCGCACCGCAGGGGCACTTGCTCCCACCACGGCGGTGTTGCGCAGTGGTTGAAGGATCTGCCTTCCTAGGGTCATGTTCACGACGCGGCCCACACTCCAGGGCACTTTCGGGATGGTCTCGTCCACCCACTGGCTGGCCTCGCAGTCGGCGATGGCCGTGCTGGAGGGCGGGGGCAACGCCTTCGACGCAGCCGTGGCGGCGGGCTTCGTCCTCCAGGTGGTCGAGCCGCACATGAACGGGCCCGCCGGCGAGGTGCCCGCCGTCATCGCCCCGGCTGGCGGCCCCGTGCGGGTGCTGTGCGGTCAGGGCCCGGCCCCCGCCGGGGCGAGCATCGCGCACTACACCGCGCTCGGGCTGACCCTCGTCCCCGGCACCGGGCCCCTGGCGGCCGCGGTGCCGGGCGCGTTCGACGCCTGGATGCTGCTGCTGCGCGACCACGGCACCAAGCCGCTCCCGGAGATCCTGTCGTACGCCATCGGGTACGCGGAGAGCGGCCACGCCCCCGTCGGCGCGGTGACCCGCACCGTGCGGGCCGTACGCGAGCTGTTCACCGAGGAGTGGACGGCGTCCGCCGAGCTGTACCTGCCCGGCGGGCGTCCGCCCGCGCCCGGCCGGCTCCTCCGCAACCCCGCGCTCGCGGCCACCTGGCGCCGCCTCCTCGCCGAGGCCGAGGCGGCGGGCGGCAGCCGGGAGCGGCGCATCGACGCGGCCCGCCGCGTCTGGCGCGAGGGCTTCGTCGCCGAGGCCCTCGTCCGGGCCGCCGCCCGCCCCACCCTCGACTCCTCCGGCGAGCGGCACGCCGCCCCGCTCACCGGTGACGACCTCGCGGGCTTCCGGGCCGGTTACGAGGACCCCGTCACATACGACTGGAACGGCTGGACCGTCTGCAAGGCCGCCGCCTGGTCCCAGGGCCCGGTGTTCCTCCAGCAGCTCGCGTTGCTCGACGGCGCACCGGAGTACGGCACTCCGGACTATGTCCACGCCCTGATCGAGGGCGGCAAGCTCGCCATGGCGGACCGTGAGGCGTGGTACGGCGACGCCACCGGCGACGTCCCCCTGCCCGAACTCCTCTCGGACGGCTACAACACCGCCCGCCGCGCGCTGATCGGCGGGACCGCCTCGTACGAGCTGCGCCCCGGCAGCCCCGGGGGCCGGGCCCCGCGCCTTCCCCGGTACGCGCACGAGGCCGCGGCGCTCCCGCACGTGCCGCTCCTGGCGGGAGCGGGCGAGCCGACCGTCGCGTCCGGCGACGAACCCGCCGTCGGCCCCGACGGCGTGACCCGCGGCGACACCTGCCACCTCGACGTCGTCGACCGCTGGGGCAACATGGTCTCCGCGACGCCCAGCGGCGGCTGGCTCCAGTCCAACCCGGTCGTCCCCGAGCTCGGCTTCCCCCTCGGCACCCGGCTCCAGATGGCCTGGCTCGAACCCGGGCTGCCCAACTCCCTCACCCCCGGACGGCGTCCGCGCACGACGCTGACGCCGTCCCTCGCGCTGCGCGGCGGCGAGCCGGTGCTGGCGTTCGGCACGCCCGGCGGCGACCAGCAGGACCAGTGGCAGCTGCACTTCTTCCTCGCCGTGGCGCTGCGCCCGCCGTGGCGCGGCGGCCTCGACCTCCAGGGCGCGATCGACGCGCCCAACTGGCACCAGGAGTCGTTCCCCGGCTCCTTCTACCCGCGCGCCATGCGGCCCGGCGCCGTCACCGTGGAGGAGCGGATCGGCGAGCCGGTCGTCAAGGAGCTGCGCCGCCGGGGCCACGAGGTGACCGTCGGCGGACCCTGGTCGGAGGGGCGGCTGTGCGCGGTGGCCCGCGACCCGGAGACCGGGGTGCTGTCGGCGGCCGCCAATCCGCGCGGCATGCAGGGCTACGCGGTCGGCCGCTGACCGGGAGGAACGGCGTTCACCTGAAGGCCGTCGTGTGTCCACCGCCACGCCCCCGGTTGTCGGTGGGGCGTGGTTCGATGGACTTATGATCGATGACTTTCTCGCAGGTGATCTGAACGACGTCGAGGAGGCGGTCCGCAAGGCGGCCGCCGCCGAGATCATGCCGCGTTTCCGGCAGCTCGCCGCGCACGAGATCGTCCAGAAGAACGGCCCGCACGACCTGGTGACCGTCGCCGACCGGCTCGCCGAGGAGCACCTCACCGCCTCGCTCACGGCCCTGCTGCCCGGCTCCGTCGTCGTCGGCGAGGAGGCCGTGCATGCCGACCCGGGCATCCTCGACGCCCTGCGCGGCGACGCCCCGGTATGGATCGTGGACCCGGTCGACGGCACGCGGCAGTTCGTGCACGGGGACCCCGGCTTCACCACCCTCGTCTGCCTCGCCCGGCGCGGCGAGCTGCTCGCCTCCTGGACGTACGCGCCCGCCCTGGAGCTGATGGCCGTCGCCCGCCGCGGCGGCGGCGCCCTGCTCAACGGCACCCCGCTGCACGCGGGCTCGCCCGAGCCCGGCAAGGTCCTCGAAGTGGCCACCTCGCACTTCGACTTCACCGACGACGAGCAGAAGCGCGTCCTCGCGACGCTGCGCACGGAGGGCATCGCGCCGCGCCCCTGCGGCTCCGCCGGGCTGGAGTACCTGAACGTGGCACGCGGCCTCATCGACGGCGTGGCGTTCTCGTGGGAGAACGCGTGGGACCACGCCACCGGGCTGCTGCTGGTCGCCGAGGCGGGCGGGGCGAGTGCCACGGTCGCGGGCGAGCCGTTCCGGATAGCGGGCGGCAACGCCCTGCCATTCGCCGCCGCGCGGGACGAGGTGACGCTCCGGCATATCCTGGGGCTGCTGGCGTCCGCCGGCTGATCCACGGGGACGAGGGGAGTTGCGTCCGGTGCCCACCATGCTCGACGCGGTCGTCGTAGGTGCCGGGCCCAATGGGCTGACGGCCGCGGCCGAACTGGCCCGCCGGGGCCTGTCCGTGGAGGTGTTCGAGGCCGCGGGCGCGATCGGCGGCGGGACGCGCACCGAGGAGCTCACGCTCCCCGGCTTCCGCCACGATCCGTGCTCCGCGGTGCACCCGCTCGCCGCGGGCTCGCCCGCCTTCACCAGGATGCCGCTGCACCGGCACGGCCTGGAGTGGATCCACCCCGAGCTGCCCATGGTGCACCCCTTCCCCGACGGCGACGCCGCCGTCCTGTCCCACAGCGTGGGCGAGACGGCGCTGTCGCTGGGGCCGCGCGACGCCGGTGCGTACCGGCGGCTGGTCACGCCCTTCCACGGCCGGTGGGACACGGTGGCCGCCGACTTCCTGCGCACGGCGTGGCTGGGGCTGCCCAGCGATCCGGTGCTGTACGCGCGTTTCGGCCTGTTCGCCGCGCAGCCCGCGGCTCTGCTGACGCGGCGCTTCCAGGACGCGAAGGCCCGCGCGCTGTTCGCGGGGCTCGCGGCGCACGGCATCGCGCCGCTGACGGGCTTCGGCACCGGAGGCATGGCCCTGATCTTCGCGCTGGCCGCGCACGCGGGCGGCTGGCCCGTGCCGCGCGGCGGCTCGCAGTCGATCGCCGACGCCCTCGGCTCGTACATCCGCGAGCAGGGCGGCGCGCTGCACACGGACTTCGAGGTCAAGCGGCTGGACGACCTGCCGCCCGCCCGCGCGTACGTCTTCGACACCTCGCCGACCGCGCTCGCCCGCATCGCCGGGCTGGGCGACGCGTACGAGCACTTCCGCTACGGCCCGAGCGTATTCAAGATCGACTACGCGCTGAGCGGTCCCGTGCCGTGGACGTCGGAGGCCGCCCGCCGGGCCGGTACGGTCCATGTCGGGCCGACGTACGGGGAGATCGACGCCGCGCTCGGCGCCGCGCTCCACGGCGACGACCCCTCGGTGCCCTTCCTCATCACCTCGCAGCCCAGCATCATCGACCCCACGCGGGCACCGGAGGGCAAGCACACGTTCTGGGTGTACGGGCATGTGCCCAACGGCTGGCGGGGGGACGCCACAGAGGTGATCGAGCGCCAGATCGAGCGGTTCGCGCCGGGCTTCCGCGATCTGGTGCTGGCCCGCGCGACGGCCGGGCCGCCGGAACTGGCCGCCCGCAACGCGAATTACGTGGGGGGCGACATCGCCACCGGCTCGGTCGCGGGGCTGCGGCTGCTGATCCGGCCGAAGCTCGCGCGGGTCCCGTACGCGACGGCGCGGCCGAACGTCTTCCTCTGCTCGTCGGCCACGCCTCCCGGGCCCGGGGTGCACGGCATGTCCGGGCACCACGCGGCGCGGGCGGTCTGGCGGCGGCTCCGGGAGCGCTGAGCGCTCCGCGGGACGTACGGAACCGCGCCCCTTAAGGGGCGCGGGGACCGCGTCGGGCTTCCACCACCACGGGTTACGCGGCGTACTGCGCGAGGTCGGCCAGGGCCTCCGCCCGTACGGTCTCCAGATCCGTGCCCAGGTGACGGAGGATCCGGACGATCACCTCGTCCTCGGGGTGGAGGATGCCGTACAGCACGTGCTCGGGCGCGATGCGGCTGTCCCGCTGCGGCACGGGCATCTCGCCCGCGTCCTCCAGCGCCCGCTTGCCGTTCAGCGTGAACGGCAGGTGCTCCTGCAGCTGCCGTTCACGCACCACTGCCGGGTCCTCCTGCGGTTCGGCGGCCTTGCGGCGGCCGAAGAGCGACCGCCGCCGCTTGGGCTCGGGGGCGGCCTCCCCGGGCAGCAGGATGCCGAACTCGCGCAGGCCCGCCGCGTCCTTCGCGGACAGGCCCTCGCCGTCGCGCACCGCGGCGACGAGGGCCTCCCGGCAGGCCTCGGCGGTGATGCCGCAGCGGGTCAGCGCGGCCGGTGTGCAGCCCTCGTGGAAGAGAGCGAGCAGCAAGTGTTCGCTGCCGATCCACGGGTGCCGCAGCTCCCGGGATATCCCCTGCGCGCGGACGACCGCCATCCGCGCGTCCAACGTCAACCGCTCGAACATGCCTTGCCTACTTCCTGAAGTGCTCACCGCGGGCCCGGCTCTCGACGGACCCGCGCGTCAACCTACCGTGACGCGCGGGCCTCCGGGCCCGGAGGTCACCGCGGAGGGACGAGGTCGAAGTAGCGGTCGAGCACGCCCCGGTCGCCCGCCACGTCGAGCCGGTCCGCCGGGACCCGGCCCCAGAGGAACAGCGCCAGGTCCGACGCCGTACCGGCCAACTCGACGTCGGCGCCGGGCCCTTCGCCCTCGGTGAGCCGGATCGCGGAGCCGTCGAAGTGGACGGCCCAGTCGCCGTCGCCGTCCGTCCGCCGGAACCGGAACCGCTCGCCCGCGGCCGGGGGGAGCTGCCGCCAGGCCCGCCGGGCGGGCGCCATCACCTCGAAGGTGTGGGCGACGGCGTCCGCCGCGAGTTCCGCGGCGAGCGGCCGGGCGACGCCGAGCGCGTTCTCGGCGTCCCAGCGGTGCACGGCCGTTTCGACGGTCTGTATCCGCGTCCAGAACGCGACGCTGCCGTCCGCTCCCCACGACCAGACGGTCTTCGCCGGGTCGGCCGTCCGCAAGGTCTCCTCCAGGGCGGCGGCCCCGGCGGCGAACCAGTCGGCCATGGCCGCGGGCACCGGACCGGCGTTCGGCGCCCGCTCCGGATCGGGCCAGCCCCGGTGCTCCGCCGGGATCCCGAGGCCCGGTCGGTCCAGGGAGAACTTCGCGTCGGCCGGGGGCGCGCCGAGGCCGTGGGCGACGACGGCGGTGACGTAGCGGTGGACGCCGCCGAGGTGCAGCGCGAGGTCGGCGAGCGACCACTCGGGACAGGTGGGCACCACGGGCGCCGGCGCGTCGGCCGCCCCGCGCAGGGCGGTCCCGAAGGCCGCCGCCTCGTGGTGGAAGTGCCGGAGAAAGTCCATGACCCTTGTCTCCCCCGCCCCGCCCCGTCCCGAACGGGGTTCCGGGCCCCCGATGGCGGTCAGTGCTTCGGCAGCGGGCCGTCCGGGTGGACGACCAGGGCGGAGCCGCCGCCGCGGCGGACCCGCTCGGCGGCGGCCACCCACCGTCCGTCGGGCAGCCGCTGGACGCCCGTCGCGGCCCCGATCTCCGGGTTCTCCTTGAAGACGTGCCCGAGGGCTTCGAGGCGGCCGCGCAACGGGCTGTTCCACAGGCCCGGTTCCAGTTCGGTCGCCGTGGCGTTGCGCTGGCTGGCGCGCGGCGCCGCGATCGCGTCGACGAGCGGCATGCCCCGGTCGACGTGGTTGAGGAGGGTCTGCAGCGCTGTCGTGATGATCGTCGCGCCGCCGGGCGAGCCGAGCGCGAAGGCGGGCCTGCCGTGGTCGAGAACGATCGTCGGCGAGATGGAGGACCGCGGCCGCTTGCCCGGACCCGGCAGGTTCGGGTCGTGGACGCCCGGGGCCACGGGCACGAAGGAGAAGTCGGTCAGCTCGTTGTTGAGCAGGAACCCCCGCCCGGGGACGGTGATGCCGCTGCCGCCGGTCTGCTCGATGGTGAGGGTGTACGCGACGACGTTCCCCCACTTGTCGGCGACCGTCAGGTGAGTGGTGTTCTCGCCCTCGTACGGTGTGGCGGCGGCCCTGCCGCGGGAGCCGCAGGACACCGGGTGGCGGGGATCGCCGGGTGCGAGCGGGCTGGTCAGTACGGACTTGTCCGAGATCAGGCAGGCGCGCGCGGCGGCGAACGCCTTCGACGTGAGCGCCTTGGTGGGCACGTTCTCGAACGCCGGGTCGCCGACCCAGCGGTTGCGGTCGGCGAAGGCGATCCGGCTCGCCTCGATGTAACGGTGCAGGTAGGTCTGCTCGCTCAGCTTCGAGAGGTCGCCGTGTTCGAGGATGTTGAGGGCCTCGGCGACCGCCGTGCCGCCGGAGGACGAGGGGGCCATGCCGTAGACGTCCAGCCCGCGGTAGGAGGTGCGGGTCGGGGCCTGCTCCTGGACCGCGTACGCGCGCAGGTCCCACTCCGTCAGGTCGCCGGGGCGCGCGACCCGGTGCGCCTTGGGGTCGACGGGGGGCTTGCGCACGGTCCGCAGGAGGTCGCGGCCGAGTTCGCCGCGGTAGAGGGCGTCGGTGCCCCGCTTGCCCAGCAACTCATAGGTGCGGGCGAGGTCGGGGTTCTTGAGGGTGCTGCCGACGGCGGGGAGCCGCCCTCCGGGCAGGAAGAGCGCGGCGGTCGCCGGGAAGTCCCTGAAGCGCGCCTCGTTGTCGGCGGTCTGCCGGCGGAAGGTGGCGTCGACCGTGAAGCCGTCGCGCGCGATGCGCTCGGCGGGCCTCAGCACCTGTGCGAGGGACCGGCTGCCCCAGGTGCGCAGGGCCTTGTCCCAGGTCGCGGGCGTGCCGGGGGTGCCGACGCTGAGCCCGCTGGTCACGGCGTCGGCGAACGGCAGGGGCTGCCCCTTCTCCAGGAAGAGGCCCTTGTCGGCGCTGAGCGGGGCGCGTTCCCTGCCGTCGAGGGTGGAGACGCGGTGCCGCTTGGCGTCGTAATAGACGAAGTAGCCGCCACCGCCGACGCCCGCCGAGTACGGCTCGGTGACGCCGAGGGCGGCGGCGGTGGCCACGGCGGCGTCCACGGCGTTGCCGCCCTTGCGCAGCACCTCGATCCCGGCGGCCGACGCGTCCGCGTCGACGCTGGCCACGGCGCCGCCGTAACCGGCGGCGACAGGAGTCTTCTCAGGTGTGCGGGCCACGGGTGCGGCGGCGGCGGGTGCGACGCCGAGGCCGGCCAGCAGGCCGGCCGTGGCGACGAGTACGGGCAGACGGCGGTGTGCGGTCGTTCTCGCGCGGACCATCCCTACCTCCTGGCGGGGCCGACCTGACCCCTTCGGGGCGCGCCACGCTACCCCGGAGCCCGGGGGTCCGTCACCCGTTTCGGGGCTTCGCCCCGGACCCCGCAACACGGCTCCGCCGCGTTGTCCTCAATCGCCGGACGGGCTGGATTTGCGGACCGTAGCCCGTAACCTGCGGGCAAATCAGCCCGTCCGGCGATTGAGGACGCGGCCGCAGGCCGCTCCCGCCGCTGGGGGTACCCCCGGACGGAGTCTGGGGGAGGCAAACGACCCTCAGTCGACAACGCGACTCAGCGACCGCCGCGCGTCACCGAATTGAGCACCGCCCCAGCCATCGCCGCCTCCCCCTTCGCATTGGGGTGGAAAGGAGCCGCCGGGCTCGACGGGCTGACGCCCTCGACCCAGCGGTCGGCGGCCGGGGTGCACACGTCGTGGCCGACGGTCGGCGCGTACGTGTCGGCGTAGCGGACGTTCGCCTTGCCCGCCTGCACCTTGAGCATCGCGTTGAGCTTCTTCTCCGTGTCGCGGAGGTAGGGGACGTCGCCCTTGGCGATCGGGACGGCCGGGAAGCAGCCGATGCCGTTGTCCGGCATGATCGAGGGGTAGCCCACGAGCGCGACGCGGGCGCGCGGCGCCTTCTGGTGCACGGCCTTCAGCACCTTGGCGATCTTGGGCGCGGCGTCCGCGATGCGCGCGGTCAGCTGGTCGCTGCCGTCGGCGGCCGTGTACTGCTTCTTGCAGGGCGTGCCCGTGGGGTCGGTCACGGACAGCTTGGCGCAGGTTCCGATGATGTCGCCGAAGCCGATGTCGTTGCCGCCGATACCCACAGTGACGAGTGTGGTGCGCTTGTCGAGGGCGTCGAGCTGGGGCGGGTTGGCGCCCTGCGCGCGCCACATGTCGTCGGTCTTCGCGCCGCTGCAGCTGACGTCCTTGAAGGTCGCCGTGCGCAGCTTCGCGGCGGTCAGCGCCGGGTAGTTGACGCTGGAGCGGGCGCAGTCGCCGCCGGTCTGCACCGGGATGCCGGGGCCCGCGGTGTAGGAGTCGCCGAGGGCGACGTAGCGCTCGCCGCCACGGTTCGCCTGCGGGGCCTCGGCCGCCGTCGCGGGGGTGGCGGCCGCCGCCAGGGCCGCGACGGCGCCGAACGCCGCCAGCGCCTTCCCGTACTGCCCGCCGCGTCCGTGCGCCTGTGCCACTACTGCCTCCGAAGTCGTGCTCTGCGTGTGATGCGACGCAAGACTCGCCTCGTCGTGACCGTCTGTCAACGTGGCTCAATGGGGAAGCCTCCGGAATCAAGCCCCGCCCAGCCGCGTTGTCCTCCGCACATCGCCCGGCGCAGCCGAAACGCGCAGCCGAAACGCAAGGAGTTCCTCATGCGTCTGCACGTCGTCCTTCCCGACGAGTCCGCCGATATGCCCGTGTCCGGGCTGGTGGAGCTGGGGCGGGAAGCGGAGGAGCTGGGGTTCGCCGGGGTGTGGCTTCCCGATCATCTTCTGCCGCCCGGGGAGTACGGGGCCGTGTACGGCGGGGTCTACGAGCCGCTCGTCACGCTCGCCCATCTCGCGGCCGTGACCACCCGCGTCACCCTGGGCACTTCCGTGCTCGTCCTGCCCCTGCGCGATCCCCTGTCCCTGGCCAAGCAGACCGCCACACTGGCCCATCTGAGCGGCGGCCGGTTCGTCCTGGGGATCGGGACCGGCTGGCAGGAGTACGAGTTCGAGGCGGCCGGGGCGGACTTCGCCCGGCGCGGCGCCCGTACCACCGCGGCCCTGCGGCTCGTCCGCCACCTGCACACCCAGGGCGGCGGGCCGTACGAGGACGAGTTCCACCGCTTCGACGAGCGCGCCGTCTTCCGGCCCGTCCCGGCGGCACCCGTGCCGTTCCTGATCGGCGGGAACTCCGACGCGGCTCTGCGTCGCGCCGCGCGGGCCGGCGATCTGTGGCAGGGCTTCGGCCTGTCGCCCGAGGAGTTCACCGAACGCCGCGAGCGGCTGCGGGAGCTGGGCGGGGAGCGGGTCTCGGCGGGGGCCCGGGACGACTGGAACGACGACGCGCGACCGCTCGACGACGTGGTACGCCGCGTACGGGACTGGGAGCGGGCCGGTCCCGACGACCTGGCGCTGCACTTCGGCCCCGTCGACGGGTTCGGCCGCCGGATGCGGGCGCTGGCGGCCCGGCTGCCGGAGCTCCTGACGCGGGGCTGACGCACCTTTCTCCGGCGATTCCCTCCTGCCCCCCCTGTGATCAAGGCCATAGTCCCGCGATTCAACAATGTTGGTAGATTTCGAGTACCGCCGCATCGCGGTCGAGTTCGAACCGGGGGGACGAACTGATGAATTCTCAGCACGCCACCGTCCCGGCGGCCGGCGCCGCGCACCGCTCCTGCTCCGCCCTTCTGTAGACGGGCCGACGGCACCTCCGTCTGCTTCCCGTCGGCGCGAGCCCGCAGCGCGATCCCACCCCCGCGCCGCATTCCCCTGATTCGGCCGGTTCATCGGTTTCCACGATTCCGTCGATCTCGTCGATTCCACGCCACCCGCGTACCCGAGCGCGACAAGGCGGCCACGCCACACATCGTCGGCCGCCGCGCTCCGCTCCACCCCCACGGAAGGAATTACGCACATCATGCATGGCTCCACGGCCGCACAGTCCGACGCCCGCAAGACCGAACTCGCCATCGACGGGCACACCCTGACGGTGAGTGATGTCGTTTCCGCCGCGCGGGGGAAGGACGCGCCCCGCGTCACCCTCTCCGAGGACACGGTGCGCCGCATGCTCATGTCGATCGAGCTGAAGGGCCAGGTCATCGAGGCCGGTATCCCGGTGTACGGGGTGACGTCCGGCTTCGGCGACAGCAACACCCGCCAGATCTCCGGGAAGAAGGCGGAGGACCTCCAGAAGAACCTCATCCGCTTCCTCTCCTGCGGCATCGGTCCCGTCGCGAACGAGGACGTCATCCGCGCCACGATGGTCATCCGGGCCAACTGCCTCGCCCGCGGCTACTCGGCGGTCCGCCCCGAGGTCGTCGAGCTGCTCCTGGAGTGCCTCAACCGGGACGTCCTGCCGCCCATCCCCGAGCGCGGTTCGGTCGGCGCGAGCGGTGACCTGGTGCCGCTGAGCTACATCGCGTCGGTCGTCACCGGCCAGGGCCGCGCCCTGCACGAGGGCGAGGAGAAGAGCTCGGCGGACGCCCTGGCGGCGGCCGGCCTGGAGCCCGCGGTGCTGGAGGCCAAGGAGGGCCTGGCACTGGTCAACGGCACCTCCTTCATGTCCGGGTTCGCGGCGCTGGCCCTCCACGACGCCGGTGAGCTGGCCTTCGCGGCCGACCTGTGCACCGCGCTGGCCTCGCAGGTGCTCCAGGGCAACCCGATGCACTTCGCGCCGTTCATCTTCGACCAGAAGCCGCACACCGGCACGCGCCGCAGCGCGCACACCATCCGCGAGCTGCTCGGCGACCCCGAGGACCGCGACCCGGGCGTCGCGCAGCGCGACGCGTCGCTGTCCGAGGCGGGCTTCCGCGAGCTGGAGGAGCCGATCCAGGACCGCTACTCGATCCGCTGCGCGCCGCACGTGATCGGTGTGCTCCACGACACCCTGGACTGGGCCACCAACTGGGTGGACATCGAGATCAACTCGACCAACGACAACCCGCTGTTCGACACCGAGGCCGGTGTCGTCCGCAACGGCGGCAACTTCTACGGCGGCCACGTCGGCCAGGCCATGGACTCCCTCAAGACCGCGGTCGCCAGCGTCGCCGACCTGCTCGACCGCCAGCTCGAACTGATCGTGGACGAGAAGTTCAACAACGGCCTCACGCCGAACCTGATCCCCAGGTTCGAGGCCGACAGCTGGGACGCGGGCATGCACCACGGCTTCAAGGGCATGCAGATCGCCGCCTCCGGCCTCACCGCCGAGGCGCTGAAGAACACCATGCCCGCGACCTCGTTCTCCCGCTCGACCGAGGCCCACAACCAGGACAAGGTCAGCATGGCGACCATCGCGGCGCGGGACGCCCGTACGGTCGTGGAGCTGGTCCGCCAGGTGACCGCGATCCACCTGATAGCCCTCGCCCAGGCCGCGGACCTCCGTGGCACGGAGCGGCTCAGCGCCCCGACGAAGGCGGCGTACGAGCTGGTCCGCTCGGTCTCCCCGACGATGGAGGGCGACCGTCCGCTGGAGGGTGACATCCAGCGCGTCGCCGCGCTCGTCGCCTCCGGCGAGCTGCGCGCCGCCGCCGAGGCCGCGCTGGCCGAGTGACACCCGCGGGTGCCCCCGGAGCCCCGGTGCGGGGCTCCGGGGGCACCCGCATTTAATTGACCTCTCAGATTCCAATTAGCTACAGTCGAACTGTGCGACTCACCAAGGGCACCGACATCGCGCTGCGCATCGCCATGCGCCTCGCGGTCGCGGGCGACGAGGAGGCGCCGACCACCCGGGAGGTGGCCGGCGCGGTCGGCGTGCCGTACACCCACGCCGCGAAGGTGGTCAGCAGGCTCCAGCACCTGGGGGTCGTCGAGGCCCGCCGGGGCCGCGGCGGCGGGCTCACGCTCACCGCGGCGGGACGGACGGCCTCGATCGGCCGGCTGGTGCGCGAGCCTGATACAGCCTCGGCGCGGGTGCCCTGGTCGAGCACGGAGATCGTCACTCCACACGATACCGATGCCCGCTTCGCCCACCATCC
>NZ_JBSFWT010000068.1:0-39547 GCF_053594975.1 Streptomyces sp. NPDC002537 | reverse complement strand
GGACGGGCTGGTTTTTCAGCCCGTCCGGCGATTGAGGACAGCGCGCGAAGCGTGCTTCGGGGTCTGGGGCGGAGCCCCAGTTCGGGAAGCGCGAGGCAGGGGGGCCGGGGGCGCCCCACGGAAAAGGCAGAGCCCCGCTCCGGCGCGCTCGGGGTTCGCGTCGGGGCAGGGCTCGCTGCAAGCGGAGGGCGCGGCGTGAGCCACCGCGCCCACCGGCCGGCTCAGCTGGTGTGCAGCTTCTGACCCGGGAAGATCAGGTCGGCGTTGTCGACGACGCTCTTGTTGAGCTCGTAGAGCTTCTCCCAGCCGCCCTTGACCTTCTTGGCCTCGGCGATCTTGGCGAGGGTGTCGCCCTCCTTGACCTCGTAGTCGCCGTCACCCTGCTTGACGGGCTTCGGGGCGGCGTGCTTCGGCGCGGTCTGCTTCGGGGCCGGGGCCTCGGTCTCGTCCTCGTCGGAGCTCTGCGCCTGCGGAGCGGCGTGCTTCGGGGTGGACTTCTTGGGCGCGGTCTGGCGCTCGCTGCGGTCGGCGTGCGACTTGGTGGAGGTGCCGCGGTCGCTCTTGGAGGAGCCGGAGGTGTCGACGTCGGCACCCGACCCGCCGGTGGTCATGCCGGGCACGGCGCAGCCCCAGGCGCCCGGGCCCTGCATGGCGAGCAGCTTCTCGGCGACGGCGATCTGCTGGGACTTGGTGGCCAGGTCGGCTCGGGAGGCGTACGCCTGGCCGCCGGCGGCGTTCCAGGAGGACTGCGAGAACTGCAGGCCGCCGTAGTACCCGTTGCCGGTGTTGATGGACCAGTTGCCACCGGACTCGCACTGGGCGACCTTGTCCCAGGTGGAGACGGAGGCGGCGTTCGCGGAGGTCGCGATCATCAGCGGGGCCGCGACCGCGGCGCCGGTGACACCGGCGAGCGTGACGATGCGGACGGCCTTGGACGGACGACGGTGCTTGCCCTTGGACATGAGTCGTTTCCTCACCGACGCCTACGAGGTGAGCTGTCGGGTTCGGGCTGTGAGTTCGCCCGGCCTCCTGTGCGAGCACATTCGGCTTCACCCCTAGCCGTCCCGGTCCTGACGGGCCGTTCCGGCGCCTACCTTGGTTCCCCCGCTCCTGCCTACGGCGCTTGCGCGACGACTCCGCCGGTCGTCGGCAGGATTCGGCGTGACGACCGTGGTGCTCGCGGTGGCGAGCGGAAATGACGGTAAACACAGTGGGCCGCCGCGTTCAAACCCCTCTTTCCAGCCACAGTTGCCTCTTGTTACCCAAAGAAACCTGACATTTCCGCAGGTGGGAGCGGGTGCGTCAACTTTTGGAGGAGTCCGTTCCGGCGAACTGCAACGAGACCCATGTCTCACTTTCGACTGGAACGGACATTCCCCACGAACTGCCGCGCTATTTGCCGACCTCGAGGCGCTGACCAGGAAGGATCAGATCGGGATCGGTTCCGACAATTTTTTCATTGTGCTGGTACAGGGAATGCCAACCACCCTTTACGGAGTGGGCCTCCGCAATGTCTGACAGGTTGTCACCGGGGCGCACGGTGTAGTCGCCGGGCGCGGGCTTCTCCGTACGGGAGTCACTTCCGCCCCGCGAGGCCCGGCCGTCACCGTCCGAACGCGGCGGCTCGGCACGGTGCTTGCCGCCACCCGTTCCAGCGCCCGCGTTCGGGTCCGCGTTCGGGTCGGTTTTCGAACCGTCGGGGGACTGCGGGGATCCGGAATCCGTCGGCCGGTTGGCGGGCGGATCCGTGGACGGCACGGGCGCGGTGGGGATTTGGGTCGGGTCGCCCGTGGGTCCGCCCGTGGGGTCCTTGCGGTGCTTGCCGCCCTCGGGCCTGCCGTTCTCCGGCTTGTCACCGGTGGAAGGCGAGGGCTTCCCGGCGTCGGGGCTCGCGGGAGGAGCCGACGGGGAGGCGGGAGGGGACGAGGGCTTCGCGCCCGAAGGGGCGGAAGAAGAGGAATCGCTTCCGGTGGAGCTGTCGGGAGCGGGCGACGTGTGTTCCGGCGCGCGCGTCGCGGGTGTCCGCTGCGGGGGCTCCTTGGCGCTGCCGGGGTTCACGTCCGGCGCCCTGCCGTCCTTGGCGAGGCCCGCCGCCACGCCACAGCCGCCGAAGGCGTCCGTCCCGCCGGCCTTGACGATCTGCTCGGCGACGGCGATCTGCTGGGCCCTGCTGGCGAGGTCGGGGCGCGGGGCGTACGCCCGGCCGCCGTGCTGCTCCCACATCTCCTGGGTGAGCTGCAGCCCGCCGTACGCGCCGTTGCCGGAGTTGGTGCTCCACGTGCCGCCGCTCTCGCACTGGGCGACCTTGTCCCAGGTGGGCGCGTCGGCGGCGGTGGCGCCGGTGGCGGCGAGCAGCGGCATGGCGAGCGCCGACCCCGTCACCCCCACGGCGACCACGACGGCGGGGACCTGACGGGGGCGACGATGTCGACCGTTACCGGAACGCATGCGATGGCCTCTCGTGTGGCGGCGGATATGGTCGACGAACATAGCGACGGGGCACCGGAGTCACAAGCCGGTACAGCCGAGGTCACGCGAAGGTCACATCAGTTGACACTGGGTCATCTGCTACGGGGGGCGAACTCGACCGGCAGCGTGCGCAGTCCGCGCATGATGAGCCCGCCGCGCCAGCGCAACTCCTCGGGATCGACGGCCAGTCGCAGGTCGGGGAGGCGGGTCAGCAGGGTCGCGAGGGCCGCCTGCCCCTCCAGCCGGGCGAGCGGCGCGCCCAGGCAGTAGTGGATGCCGTGCCCGTATCCGAGGTGCTGGTTGTCGGTGCGCGAGAGGTCGAGGACGTCCGGGTCGGCGAACCGCTCGGGGTCGCGGTCGGCGGCCGCCAGGACGACCAGCACGGGGTCGCCCTCGGCGATGCGCTGCCCGCCGATCGTCAGGTCCTGCTTGGCGAACCGCCAGGTGGCGAGCTCCACCGGGCCGTCGTAGCGGAGGAGTTCCTCGACACCGGTCGCGAGCAGCGTCCCGTCCCTTTCCGCCAGCGCACGCTGGAGTCGGACGCGCTGCTCGGGGTGGCGCAGCAGGGCGTAGACACCGTTACCGATCAGGTTCACAGTTGTTTCGAAACCGGCGAAGAGCAGGATGAAGGCCATCGCCGCGGCCTCGTTCTCGGTGAGGTGCTCGCCGTGGTCGCTCGCCCGGATCAGACCGGAAATCAGGTCCTCGCCGGGGTTCTCCCGCTTTCGGTGGATCAGTTCCGCCAGATAGGTGCGCATCTTCTTCACCGCGCGGGCGACGCCGCCGCGCGGCCCGCCGCCGTGGCGGATCATCATGCCCGCCCAGTCGCGGAAGTCGTCCTGGTCCTCGGGCGGCACACCGAGCAGGTCGCAGATCGCGTAGATGGGGAGGGGGAAGGCGAACTCGTGGATGAGGTCGGCCGCCCCCTTCTCGCAGAAGTCGTCGATGAGCCGGTCGGTCAGCTCCTGGACGCGGGGGGCGAACTCCGCGACGCGGCGCGGGGTGAACGCCTTGGAGACGAGGCGGCGCAGCCGGGTGTGGTCCGGCGGGTCGATGTTGAGCAGGTGCGTCATCAGATTGGCGCTGCGCTCGCCGGGGATGCCGACCTTGCCCTTGCCGTGGGCGGACTCGGAGTGGTGCACGGGATTCTTCGACAGCCGCTGGTCGGCGAGGGCCTGCCGGGCGTCGGCGTAACGGGTGACCAGCCAGGCGCTCACGCCGCTGGGGAGGGTGGTCCTGTGCACCGGCGAGTGCTCGCGCAGCCAGGCGTAGGCGGGGTAGGGGTCGGCGGCGAACTCCCAGGTGAAGAGGGTGGGGGCGGGGGTGGTTTCGTCTTGCACCCCTTGACGCTAACGCTTCGCCGGGATGGGGCGCCCGCGTCGTAACCGTGCGGTCCGCTTCCGGGTGCGGGCCCGTTGCCGCCTGCGGCGGGCCTTGTCCCCTGACCCGCCCCTTCCCGAAACTGGGGGAGACCCCCAGACCCCCGACCGCGCTCCGCGCGGTGTCCTCAAACGCCGGACGGGCTGGATTTGCGGACCGTGGCAGCGAACCTGCGGGCCGCAGGCTCAGGGCCACGCCCGGCAAAACCAGCCCGTCCGGCGTTTGAGGACGCGGCCGCAGGCCGCCCCCGCCGCAGGCGGCAACGGACCCGCACCCAAAGACGGCGCGCCCGCCGCGTAAGCGCTACGTATGGCCCGGCCCGCCGCTCCCGAAGCCGCCGCTGCCGCCCGGGTTCCACTTCTTGCGTTCTTCGGAGAGTTCCTCCGGGTGGCTCCCGGGGTTGTGGACCTCATGCGGAAGCACCCGCTCCCCCGGCCCCTCCGGCATGAGGGTGTCCGATTCGCGGTGTTCGGTGACATAGCCGACCACGTTTTCCTCGTCGTCGTTGTGGCCGGGCCCGTGGTCGGGCGAATCGGGCCCCCGGTCGTGTTCCTGCCGCGTCTGCCACGCCCCGGAGCGCCGCTGCGGCGCGGACGGCGGGGGCGGCTCCTTGTCGCGCTTCCGGAAGCCGACGACGACGGCGAGGATCAGCAGGGCGACGACGCAGAGGCCGACGATGAACTGGACGATGCCCCCGAGCCAAGCGGGGGCGGCGAGCTCGGTGTACTCGATGCGCATGGGACTCGGGTACCCGCCGACCCCCCGGACAAGTCGGTATCTAGGCCGAACGGGTGCCCGATACCCGATGCGTCATCACATAAGGGCATACTTACGTTCGATTTATTCTTTCTTTACCCTGTGGCTCGCGCCAGAAGGAAGTACTGTGCACGCTCAGCTCCGCCGGATCGCGCTCGCGACGCTGGCCGCCTCGTCGTTGTTCGTCCTCAGCGCCTGCGACGGCGGCTCGGACTCCGGTTCGGGTTCCGGTTCCGGTTCCGGTTCCGGCGACAAGAAGCCGAAGGCCGCCCCGGCACACATCACGTCCGCCCAGGCCAAGCAAGCCCTCATCGCCCAGGGCGACCTGCCGGAGGGCTGGAAGCTCGAGCCGAACACCGTGCTCGACAAGGCCCAGGGCGCCGAGAGCGAGATGCTGACCAAGACCGAGGCGCAGTGCGCGCCGGTGGCCACGGTCCTCAACTCGGGCCACCTGGAGCCCGACTACAAGGCCAACGCCCAGCAGCTCTTCAGCAAGAAGGAGGGCGAGGGCAACATCGGCCAGGACGTCACCGGCTACCCGCGCGCCCAGGCCGAGACGGCCGTGACGAACCTGCGCACGGCCGTCGACAAGTGCGCGTCCTTCACCGGCTCCATGGAGGGCAAGCCCGCCAAGGTCAAGGTCAAGAAGCTGGACGTGCCGAAGCTCGGCGACGACTCGCTCGGCTTCACCGTGACCGTGGAGTACGGCGAGTACGTCGTGAGCCTCGACCTCGGCACGGTCCGTTCGCACGGGGCGGTCGCCACGATCCAGAACAACTACGTGAGCACCGGCGACCAGGGCAAGGGCGCCTTCGACAAGGCGCTGGCCAAGGCAGCCGAGAAACTGACCGCTGCCGCGGCGGCGACCGCCTGACGTTCCCGGCCGCGGGCCGGTCCGCCGTCTGCGGGCCGGTTGCCACCTGCGGGCCGGTTGCCGCCTGCGGCGGGGGCGGCCTGCGGCCGCGTCCTCAATCTCCCCCAGCTACCGCTGGGAGGTGCCCCCAGGACGGGCTGATTTTGCCGGCGTAGTCCACAGCCTGCGGGCCGCAGGCCAAAGGGCCACGGTCCACGAAATTCAGCCCGTCCGGCGTTTGAGGACACCGCACAGGGTCCCCCCGGACCTCAGCTCTCGGCCGAGCGGATCGCGTCCCGGTATGTGCGCGCCGCGGCGCGCAGCGCCGTTTCCGGGTCGGTGCCGGCGGCCTCGGCGCGGGCGGCCAGGGCCAGGAGTTCGTAGCCCACGCCGTCCCCGGCCGGGAGCGGGACGTCGAGGCCCTCCGTCCGTACCCGGGAGGCCAGTTTCGCGGCCAGGGCCAGGGCCGGCTGGGCGAGCGGGACGCCCTCGGTCACCGAGGCGCGCCCCTTCTCGGCGGCCTTCGCTCGCAGCCAGTGCGCCTTCACGTCCTCCGGGGTCGCCGCGGACTCCTCGCCGAAGACGTGCGGGTGGCGGTGGATGAGTTTGTCGACGATCGTGCCCGCCACGTCGTCGACCGAGAACGGCTCGTCGGGGTCGTCCTGGGCGATCCGGGCGTGGAAGACGACCTGGAGCAGCACGTCGCCCAGTTCCTCGCGGAGCGCCTCCCGGTCGCCGGTCTCGATGGCCTCCAGGAGCTCGTACATCTCCTCCAGCCCGTACTTCGCCAGGTCCTCGTGGGTGCGGATGCCGCTCCACGGGCAGGCCAGCCGGATCCGGTCCATGACCTGGACCAGGTCGAGGAGGCGGGCGCCCGGCAGGTCGTAGGAGCCGGGGAGCAGCTCCAGGGCGGGCATGGTCTCGCGGCCGGAGCCCGCGAGCCGGGCCAGGCCGTCGGTGAGGGCGGGGTCGCCCTCGGCGGAGGCGATGACGACGACGGTGCGCCCGCCCTCCAGGCAGAAGTCGACGAGCTCGCGGGCGGTCGGCGCGCCCTGCTCGACCTCGGTCCCGGCCTCCCGGACATAGGGGAGCTGGGGATGGCCGGGGTCGGCGCAGAGCACGCGATCCGCTGCGCGCAAGGCGGTCCAGGCGGGCCAGGAGAGGAGCCCGGGGGCCACGCGGTGGCTGGTGGTGAGGAGGATGATGCGGCCGGAGTCGTTCACACCACTGAGCGTAAACCGACCCCCGGGGGCGGAGCCCCGGAGCTCAGGCGTCGCTTCCGGCGGCCGGCACCTCTTGGGTCACACGCAGCCATGGTTCGACCGATGGCTGCGCGGTGCCGCGCTTCGGGTCCCAGACGCCGTACCGCGGGTTCACGTCGACGCGCAGCTTGTCGGAAGTGCGCGTCAGGATGTCGTTGGTACGCACCGCGCCGAACTTCGCGTCGAGTTTGGCGCGCGTGATGTCCATGGTCAGTGCCCGGTCGATCTGGTCGGGCGCGATGCCGAGGGTCAGGAAGCGGCTGCGCACCGCCTCCGCGCCGCCGTTCGCCTGCTCGACGGCCGAGCGCTGCTCCTGGAGCTCACGGCGCGTCACCTCGACGCCGTTGTCCTTCCCGGCCCGCTCGACGATCCGGTACTGGATGAGCCGGATGAGCGTGTTCTGGTCCAGCCGGGCGCTGTTGGCGGCGAGCTGCTCCGCCTGCGGGGAGGACTTCTGCGCGGCGCGCACGTCCGACACCTGGCTCTGGAGCTGGGTGACGGTGATCCGCTCCTTGCCCACGACGGCCGCGGCGCCCGGGTGCGCGGTCCCGCCGCAGGCGGTGAGGGCCGGTGCCGCGGCGAGCAGGGCGACGGCGGAGAGGGTGAGCGCGGTCCTTCGGCGGATCATGAAGCCTCCCGGCGGAGATCGAGCGACGGCTGCTGGACCTGGTGGTGATCGATGGTAGGGAGTCGATGTGGTCCAGGCCACCCGTACGACCAACGATTCGCGGGTGGTTGAGGTTGTGTCAGGCGCGCACCTGGCCGAGCCACTGGAGGGTGTGCCGGATCTCGGCGGGCAGCGGGTGGTGCGGGCCGTGCAGCCGCTCGGCGTCCGGGAGGAGGGCGGCGAGCGTGTCGTGCGCGGCCTGCCGGTCGCCGAGGGAGAGCAGCAGATGGCCCACGCGGCGGCGGATCTCCAGCGGGGTGGCCGGGTCGTCCGGGCGGCTCTCGAGGAGCGGGAGCAGCGCGCGGTACTCGCCGAGCGCGGCGACGGCCTCGCCGAGCTGCTCCAGGCACTGGGCGGCGTCGTACTGGAAGCGCAGCACCTGGCGGGCCGCGTGCGGGCCGCTCTCGGCGGCGTACTCCTCGGCGAGCAGGCGCAGTTCGGGCAGCGCGCGCCGGTACTGGCCGTCGTCCATGAGGGTCGCCGCGTACTGCTTGCGGAGGGTGCGGACGACGGTGGAGCGCTCGCCGTGCTCGGCGGCGGCGGCCGGGAGGATGGCGCCGAGAAGGTCCACCGCCTGGGTGATGCCGCCCTGGTCGAGGAGGCGCTTGACCTCCTCCACGGCCTCGGCGACGTCGGGGCCGCTGGGGGCCGGGGGCGGCGGGCCGACGAGCGCGGTCGCGGCGGGCGGCACCGGCCCGGAGGCAGTGGCGGCCCGCTCGGGCCAGGGCGCGTGCGGCAGCAGGAAGGGGCGGGTGGGGTTCATGGGCCCCAGGGGTACGCCGTTCACCGAACCGGGCACGGGGAGCAGGGGCGCGAGGGCCTCGTACGCCTCCTGGGCGTCGGCGGGGCGGTGCAGCGGGTCCTTGGCGAGCAGCCGGAGCACGAGCTCTTCGAGTGCCCGGGGCACCTCGGGGCGGAGCTGCCGCACGGGCACGGGCGGCTCGTAGAGGTGGCGGTGCAGTACGCCCAGGGCGGTGGACCCGGCGAACGGCACGTTGCCGCTGAGGAGTTCGTGCAGCAGCACGCCCAGCGCGTACAGGTCGGTGTACGGGCCGACGGCGCCGCCCATGGCCTGCTCGGGGGCCATGTAGGCGGGGCTGCCGATGGGTGAGCCGGTGCGGGTGAGCCGGGTGGTGTCGGCGTCGAGGACGGCCGCGACGCCGAGGTCGAGGACGAGCACGGAGCCGTCCGGGCGGACCATCACGTTCCGGGGCTTGAGGTCGCGGTGGACGATCGGCACGGCGTGCACGGCGGAGAGCACCGAGCAGAGCTGCGCGGCCACGGAGACGGCCCACTGCCAGGGGTAGGGCTCGTTCTCGGCGAGGTGGTCGGCGAGGTCGGCGCCCTCGACGTACTGCATGACGAGGTAGAGCTCCTCGCCGTCGCTGCCCGCGTCGTGGACGGTGACGAGCCCGCGGTGGTCGACCTGCGCGGTGACCCGGCACTCGCGGACGAAGCGGCGGCGCATCTCGTCGGCGCCCTCGGTGCCCGCCATCCGGTCGGGGCGCAGCAGCTTGACGGCGACCCGGCGGTCCAGGCGGCGGTCGTACGCGGTCCAGACCTGGCCCATGCCGCCCTGGCCCATGACGGTGGCGAGCTCATAGCGGTCGGCGATGACGCGGCCGTTCACTGCCCGCCCTCCCTACGGTCCCGGGGCTCCTTGCGGAGCAGATCGCTGAGTTCGTCGAGTTCCGCGCGCACCTGGTCGATGCGCTGGGGCCTGGCCGGCCGCGGCTGGGACGAGTGGTGTCCGAGCGGCTGGGGCGGAGGCTGCGGGGGGCCGGGCTGCCGGGGTACGGGTGGCGCCTGGTCCACGGTCGTGGCGTGCGCGGACTCGGGCGCCGGCTGCGGGCGGGCGTGCCGCCCACGGGGCGCGGCCGGGGGCCGGGGCGGTGGCGTCCGGTACTGATGGGGCGCCAGATCGCCGGGCCGGACCTGCTGCTGAGGTTGCGTCAGGTGGTGGTGGAGGTCGGGCGCGGGCGCCTGGGCGTACGGCTGCGGATGGGGCTGCGGGTGCGCGTACGGCCGGGGCGGGGTCTGGGGCGGCAGGTGCGGATGCTGCGGAAAGCCTGACGGCGGCGGGAGTTGGGACTGCGGGTGCGAGTGCGGCTGTGGCTGTGGCTGTGGGTAGCCGTAACCGCCGTACGCCCCCGGCGCGGGTCCGGTCATCGTGCCCGGTATCTCTATGGGCAACGGACCCGGCACGGGTCCCGCCGGAGCGGCCGACCTGGCGAGTTCCCGCTGGAACCTGATGTCGCTGCGGATGTAGTGCGTGAGCGCGGCGGCCGTGAGGAGCAGCAGCGCGGCCAGCGTCGCGTTCCTCCCGGCGTGGCCCTCCGGGAACGACCCCATGGCGGCCAGCAGCACCACCGAGGTCACCAGCGTCGCCCAGAACAGCGCCCAGTCCCGCGCCCGGCGCCGCATGATGGCCAGCCGGAGCATGGCCACCCAGCAGAAGACCCCGGCCGCGCCCACGGTGAGCACGATGACGACCACCCGAATGGTGATCACCGCGGCCCTGTTGGGGCGACGGGGCGGCGGTGCGAGGCCGGGGCCGTTCATTTGATTGCTGCTCCTGGGGTCCTGGTTCTGCCTTGAGCCTATCTACCGACTCCGGCACGGCTGCCCCAGTTGTACGGATCCGCTGGTGTAACTGATCACTCCGGCCGGACGGTGCCGTCCGTCAGCCCGTCGTACAGCCCCTGGACGAGGTGCTCGCCGAGCCGTTCGGCCTCGCGGAGCGCGGCCTCGAAGGCGGCGAGCGCGCGGAAGCGGTCGCCGTAGCGGCGCTGTTCGGCCCGTGGCAGCCGGGGCACTTGGAGGCGGCGGACGTCGAGGCGGGTGGCGGTGGAGGCGTAACTGCTGGCCTGGCGCTGGTTGGCGGAGCCGCGCAGGAAGCCGGCGAGGAACCAGGGGTCGAGGGCGTCCGGGTCGGGGCGGAGCAGGAACAGGCCGCGCCCGAGGGCGGCCCCGGCGGTGGCCTCGTCGACGACGCGGACGGCGGCGCCGTCACCGAGCACGGGCACGACGACGTCGTCGCGCCGGACGAGGACCGGTTCCTCGGCGGGCCCTTCGGGCAGCGTGCCGGTGGGCCCGGTGCCGGCCTTGACGTCGTAGTCGGTGAGGACGGGCGGGGCGGGCGTGCCGGTGGCGGGCGCGGTGCCGGGGCCGCCCGCGCGCAGCACCAGGGCGCCGCCGCGGGCGAGTTCGCCGACGGTGGTGGTGGGCCAGCGGGCGGGGTCGGCGGGTGCGGGGGGCGCGGCGGGGGCGAGTTCGCCGGTGCGGCGCAGGGCGAGGGTGAGCCGGTCGTGGACGTCGGCGAGCTCCGCGGTGCCGCCGCCGGGCGCGGGCGGCGGGAGGTGCCGGGCGGGGGCCAGGTCCACGTCGTCGTCGAGCAGGTCGATGACGGGCAGGGCGCGGCAGCGGCCGGGTGTCACGGGCACGGTGCCGTCGCGGTCGAAGGTCTCCCAGGCGTCGAGGACGGCGGTGCGCACGGCCTGCCAGGGCAGCTTGTCGCGGCCCGCGGCGGGACCGGGCCCGGGGGTGTCCGCGAGGGCGGCGGTGTCGACGAGGAGGACGTGCGGCGCGGGCGTCTGGCGGCCGTCCGGGCGGCGCAGCACCCATACGTGCAGGGGGACGCCGTAGGGCGGGGCGGCTCCGGCGGGCAGGGCGACGACAGCACGGAGGGCGCCGCGGCGCAGCAGGTCGGCGCGGATGCGGCGGCCGGACCGGCGGGAGGCGGCGGCCGGGGGCATCAGCAGGACGGCGGTGCCGCCGTCGCGCAGCCGGGCGAGCGCGTGCTGCACCCAGGCGAGCTCGGATTCCGTGCGGGCGGGGAAGCCGTACTCCCAGCGCGGGTCATAGGCCAGTTCGTCGTGGCCCCAGTTGCGTTCGTTGAACGGGGGGTGGCACAGGACGGTGTCGGCGGCGAGTTCGGCGAAGGCGTCGGCGCGCAGGCTGTCGCCGGTGCGGACGCGCACCGGCGCGTCGGTGCGCAGGGCGAGGCGGAGCGCGGTGAGCGCGGCGAGGTCAGGGTCGGCGTCTTGGCCGCAGACGGTGGTGCCGGTGGTGTCCGCCGCCGCGTGGAGCAGACCGCCGGTGCCGCAGGCGGGGTCGAGCACGGTGCCCCGCGGCCCGCGGCCGGCACCCAGGGCGAGGGCGGCCATGAGCTCGGCGGGGCCCTGCGGGGTGAGCGTGTACTGCCGGGGGTTGGCGTCGAGGTGCCGGCCCAGCAGGAACTCGTAGGCGCCGTCGGCGCCCCGGCCCGCGGCGAGTTCGGCGGCGGCGCGCACGAGGGCGGTGGAGGCGGCGAGTTCGGCGGCGGTGGGCACCGCGACGGGGTGGCCCTCCCCCAGCCGGGCGGTGAGCACGGCGTCCAGCCGGGAGGGCAGCTCCCTGGCGAGCCCGGAGTCGGTGAGCGCGGCGAGCCGGAGCCAGGCGGTGGGCCGGTCGCGGACGAGGAGGAGGACGGCGCCCGCGTGACGGAGGGCGGTGGCGGCGCCCGCGGGGTGGCCGGTGAGCTGCTGCCAGGTCCGCTCGTCCAGAGGCACCTCGGCGAGCTTGCCCTGGCGGCGGAGCCACGCCTCGACCTCGGCGAGGGCGAAGGCCGGGCTGGTCTCGGTGCCGCCCACGGGCTGGGGGAAGTCGGCGTGCCGGCGCCGCCAGTTGCTGACCGCCGCCCGGCCCACTCCGGCCAGCCGGGCGATCCCGGCCGCGGTCACCTCCGCTGCGCTGTCCGGCACCGGGCTTCCCTCCCCATCGTTCTGCGCGCCATTCGCTGTGGTGCCGAGCATACCCGCGAGGCGGGATCCACCCCCTTCACAGCCGTGAACAGATCCACCTCTGTGAATCATGTTGACTCGGTTCACAGCGTCTGTTGTTATTGACCTGTCGGTTCACGGAAACCTCACGCCGAAAGGTGTCAGTCATGACTCACCACGCCCAGCACCAGCGGAAGCAGCGGAACTGGTTCGCCCGGCACAAGGTGCTCACCGCCGCGGGCGCGATCGTCGCGGTGATCGCCGTCGGCGCCGCGGTCGGCGGCGGCAGCGGGGACGGCGACGACAAGCCGGCCGCCGCCGGGGCCCCCGACAAGAGCGGCAAGGGCGGCGCGGAGAACGCGGCGGAGAAGGACGGCGGCGGCGCGGCCGGCGAAAAGGTCAAGAAGAAGGCCGACATGTCCGGCAGCGGCACCTACCAGGTGGGCAAGGACGTCAAGCCCGGCACCTACCGCTCCACCGGCAACAAGCTCGGCTGCTACTGGGAGCGGGCCAAGGACTCCAAGGGCGAGCTGGAGTCGATCCTCGCCAACGACAACGTCGTGGGCTCCAGCTATGTGACGATCGCCGCCGACGACAAGCTCTTCAAGACGCGCGGCTGCAAGGGCTGGAGCCTCGTCGGCGACGAGAAGACCGGCACCCCCAAGGCGGAGATGTCCGGCAGCGGCATGTACCGCGTGGGTGTCGACATCGCCCCCGGCACCTACAAGGCCGAGGGCAACAAGGAGGGCTGCTACTGGGAGCGCGACAAGGACGCCCTGCACGGCATGGAGTCCATCGAGGCCAACGAGAACGTCACCGGCAGCGGCATCGTGACGATCACGCCCGAGGACGCCTACTTCAAGACCAGCGGCTGCAAGGACTGGAAGAAGACCGCCTAAGCCCGCCTGAAGGCCGCCCGAAAACCGGCCGAATACCACCCGAATCCAGGCCGAACGGGTGTGAACCACTCAGGGCGCCCACTCGTCCCCTCTATAAGGGGTGCCCGAAACAAGGGGTGCCCGAAAAGGGGATCCGTGCGACGTTCCCACGGATGTCACAGGAGCGTGCAGCATCCTGGACACTTCCCTGGGGCCGACAGCCCCGGACGACCCACGGCAGACCCGGCAGACCCGGCGCCCGACAGCGAAGGACACCAGATGGAACCGGCAGCGGCCACCGGTCCCGCGCCCGCCCGGCACGCGCCCGGCACGGCATCCGACACCCGGACCGTCACCGCGGGCCTGCGCGCCCCCCGGCTCGATCCCTACTGGCTGGCGGGCATCCTCTTCGTCCTCTACGCCGCGCTGTCCGTGTGCAGGCACCGCCGGATGCTCACCATGTCCTGGGACCTGGGCATCTTCGAGCAGGCCATACGCGGCTACGCCCACCTCGGGGCGCCGATAGCCGACCTCAAGGGCCCCGGCACCAACATCCTCGGCGACCACTTCAGCCCCGTCACCGCGCTGATCGCCCCCTTCTACCGGGTCTTCCCGACCCCGGTCACCCTGCTCGTCGCCCAGGCGGCGCTGTTCGCCCTGTCCGCCGTACCCGTCACCCGGCTCGCCGCCGGACTGCTGGGCCGCGGGCGCGGGCTCGCGATCGGCATCGCGTACGGGCTGTCCTGGGGGGTGCAGCGCGCCGTCGACTTCGACTTCCACGAGATCGCCTTCGCCATGCCGCTGCTGGCGTTCTCCCTGGAAGCGGTCGTCCGCAAGCGGTGGCGCGCCGCGGTCTGCTGGGCCGCCCCCCTCGTCCTCGTCAAGGAGGACCTCGGCATCACGGCGGCGGCCGTCGGCGTACTGATCCTGATCCGGCTGCGCGGCGGCGTACGGCCGCGCGGCGACCGGCCCGCGCGGGACGCCCGCGCGACGGCCCTCGCCGTGGGTCTGCTGGTCTTCGGGCTCGCGGCCACCGCCCTCGCCCTCGCCGTGATCGTCCCCGGCTTCAACGGCGACGGCTCGTACGACTACTGGACCAAGCTGGGCGGAGGCGACGGCCCCGCCCCCGTCATCCCCCTCGACACCGCGGTCCGCACCCTGCTGTGGATCCTGCTGCCCACCACCGGCCTGCTGGCCCTGCGCTCACCTCTGCTGATCGTCGCCCTGCCCACGCTGGCCTGGCGGTTCGCCTCCCACGACGAGCACTACTGGACCACCGACTGGCACTACAGCGCCGTCCTCATGCCGGTCGTCTTCATCGCCCTGACCGACGCGCTCACCGGCACCGCCGACAGCCCCCGGCCGTGGCTGCGCTCCTACGCGCACCACCTGCCCGGCGCCGTCCTCGCCGCGGCCCTCGCGCTCACCGCCTCGCTGCCGCTCTACACCCTGACCCAGGGCGACACCTACCGCGTGCCCGAGAGCGTGCGCGCCGCCGAACGCCTCCTCGACCGCATCCCCGACGACGCCACCGTCGAGTCCGACGTGACCCCGATAAGCAGGCTCGCGAACCGCTGCCGGGTCTTCTGGATCGGCGACACCCGGGGCATCGCGCCCGACTACATCGCCCAGCGCACCGACAACAGGAACCCGCAGGAACTGCCGGCCGACGCCGAGCGGATGCACCCCGGCACCCGCTACGTCGTCATGGGCAACGCGGGCGGCTACACGGTCCTCCGGAAGGCCGGACCGACGGCCAGCCGATAGCCCGGCCACCGGATCGGCCGCCAAACGGCCACCAGACCGGCCGGTGAGCGGCGACGGGGGTGTCGCTCACCGGCCCCTTCGTCGCCCGGTCACCCGCCCAGGATCGTCGTCAGGAACTCGCCCGTCCACGCCAGCAGTTCCCGGCCGACCAGCGGCTTCCCGCCGATGGGACGGGTCGCCGGACGCGGCACCAGGATCTGCTGCGTCGCGGGTTTCATGACCGTCCGCGGATACAGCCGCTTCAGCCGCAGCTCCTGCGACTCCCGCAGTTCCACCGGGCCGAAGCGGACGTTCGCGCCCTGGAGGGTGATGTCCGAGACCCCGCACGCACGGGCCAGCATCCGCAGGCCCGCGACCAGCAGCAGGTTCTCCACCGGCTCCGGCAGCTTGCCGTAGCGGTCGGTGAGCTCCTCGCGGACGGCCCGGATGTCCTCCTCGCTGTTCGCCGAGGCGATCGCCCGGTACGCCTGGAGGCGCAGCCGCTCGCCCGGCGCGTAGTCGTGCGGGACGTGCGCGTCCACCGGCAGCTCGATCTTCACCTCCAGCGGCGCCTCCTCCTCCACGCCGCCCTCCAGCGAGGCCCGGTAGTCCGCCACCGCCTCGCCGACCATCCGGATGTAGAGGTCGAAGCCGACGCCCGCGATATGACCCGACTGCTCACCGCCGAGGAGGTTGCCCGCGCCGCGGATCTCCAGGTCCTTCATCGCCACGTACATGCCCGCGCCCATCTCCGTGTGCTGGGCGATCGTCGCGAGCCGCTCGTGCGCGGTCTCGGTCAGCGGCTTCTCCGGCGGGTACAGGAAGTAGGCGTAACCGCGCTCGCGGCTGCGGCCCACCCGGCCGCGCAGCTGGTGCAGCTGCGACAGGCCGAAGTTGTCGCCGCGCTCCACGATCAGCGTGTTGGCGTTGGAGATGTCGATGCCCGACTCCACGATCGTCGTGGACACCAGCACGTCGAACTTCTTCTCCCAGAAGTCGACGACGACCTGCTCCAGCGCGCTCTCGCCCATCTGCCCGTGCGCCGTCTGGATCCGCGCCTCGGGCACGATCTCCCGCAGCCGCGCCGCCGCCCGGTCGATGGACTCCACCCGGTTGTGGATGTAGAAGACCTGGCCCTCGCGCAGCAGCTCGCGCCGGATCGCCGCGCCGATCTGCTTCTGGTCGTACGGGCCGACGAAGGTCAGCACCGGGTGCCGCTCCTCCGGCGGGGTGGTGATCGTCGACATCTCCCGGATGCCCGTGACGGCCATCTCCAGCGTGCGCGGGATCGGCGTCGCGGACATCGTCAGCACGTCCACGTTGGCCCGCAGCTTCTTCAGCTGCTCCTTGTGCTCGACGCCGAAGCGCTGCTCCTCGTCGACGATGACCAGACCGAGGTCCTTGAACTTCGTCTCCGACGAGAACAGCCGGTGCGTGCCGATCACGATGTCGACCGAGCCGTCGCGCAGCCCCTCCAGGACCGCCTTCGCCTCGGTGTCCGTCTGGAACCGCGACAGCGCCTTCACCACGACCGGGAACTGGGAGTAGCGCTCCGAGAAGGTGCCGAAGTGCTGCTGCACCAGCAGGGTGGTGGGCACCAGCACCGCCACCTGCTTGCCGTCCTGCACCGCCTTGAAGGCCGCGCGGACCGCGATCTCCGTCTTGCCGTAGCCGACGTCGCCGCAGACCAGGCGGTCCATGGGGACGGACTTCTCCATGTCCTCCTTGACCTCGGCGATGGTGGTGAGCTGGTCGGGCGTCTCCGCGTACGGGAAGGCGTCCTCCAGCTCGCGCTGCCAGGGGGTGTCCGGGGCGAAGGAGTGGCCGGGCGCGGCCATGCGCGCCGAGTACAGCTTGATCAGGTCGGCGGCGATCTCCTTGACGGCCTTCTTCGCCCGCGCCTTGGTCTTCGTCCAGTCCGCGCCGCCGAGACGGTGCAGCGTGGGCGCCTCGCCGCCCACGTACTTGGTGACCTGCTCCAGCTGGTCGGTGGGGATGTAGAGCCGGTCGCCGGGCTGGCCGCGCTTGGCGGGCGCGTACTCCACGAGCAGGTACTCGCGGGTGGCGCCCTGGACGGTGCGCTGCACCATCTCCACGTAGCGGCCGACGCCGTGCTGCTCGTGCACGATGTGGTCACCGGCCTGGAGCGTCAGCGGGTCGATGGTCTTCCGGCGGCGGACCGGCATCCTGCCGAGGTCCTTGCTGGCGGACTTCTGGCCGGAGAGGTCCGTCTCGGTGAGCACGGCGAGCTTCAGGGCCGGGTCGACGAAACCGCTGTCGAGGCTGCCGCACGACACGTGCACGACGGACGGCGCGAGTCCGTCGATGTCGGCGTCGAGGCGGGCGGCGATGCCCTCGCCGCCGAGCACCTCGACCGTACGGGCCGCGGGGCCGTGGCCCTCGGTGACGAAGACGGTGCGCCAGCCGTCGGCCAGCCAGCCCTTGGTGTCGGCCAGGGCGCGGGCCGTGTCGCCGCGGTAGGTCTCGGGGGCGTGCATGCCCAGCTTGAGGGTGTCCCCGTCGAGCTCCTCGTCGGCGGCGAAGGGGCTGACCGACCACCACATCATGCCGAGTTCACGGGCGCGGTCGCGGACGTCCGCGATGCCCCACAGGGACGCGGCGTCGACGTCGATCGGCGCCTCGCCGCCGCCCGCGGTCGCCGCCCACGACGCCTGCAGGAACTCCTGGCTGGTGGCGACGAGATCGGCGGCCCGGGTCCGGACCCGCTCCGGGTCGCAGACGACCGCCATGCTGCCCGCCGGGAGGACGTCCAGCAGCAGCTCCATGTCGTCCACGAGGACGGGGGCGAGGGACTCCATGCCCTCCACCGCGATGCCCTCGGCAATCCTGCCCAGGAGTTCGCCGAGCTCGGGGTGCTCCTCGGCGAGCGCGGCGGCCTTCTCGCGCACGCCGTCGGTGAGCAGCAGCTCGCGGCAGGGCGGGGCCCACAGGCCGTGCTCGGCGACCTCCAGCGACCGCTGGTCCGCGACCTTGAAGTAGCGGATCTCCTCGACCTCGTCGCCCCAGAACTCCACCCGCAGCGGGTGCTCCTCGGTGGGCGGGAAGACGTCGAGGATGCCGCCGCGGACCGCGAACTCGCCGCGCTTCTCCACCAGTTCGACCCGGGCGTACGCGGCGGCGGCCAGCGCCTGGGTGACCTCGCCGAGGTCGGCGGACCGCCCCGCGCGCAGGCTCACCGGCACCAGGTCGCCGAGCCCCTTGACCTGCGGCTGCAGCACGGACCGCACGGGCGCGACGACGACGCTCACCGGCCCGGCGGCCGGGTCGTCCGCGCTCGGGTGCGCCAGCCTGCGCAGCACGGCGAGCCGCCGGCCGACGGTGTCCGAGCGCGGCGACAGCCGCTCGTGCGGCAGCGTCTCCCACGCCGGGTACTCCACCACACCGTCCGGCGGCAGCAGCGACCGCAGCGCCGCCACCAGGTCCTCCGCCTCGCGGCCGGTGGCGGTCACCGCGAGCACGGGCCGCTGGGCCTCCCGTGCGAGAGCGGCGACGGCGAAGGGGCGCGCGGCGGGCGGGCCGACCAGGTCGATGTGCGGCCGATGGCCGTCGGCCGCGGCCTTCACCGCTTCGGCGAGCGCCGGATCGTTGACGACGGCGTCGAGCAGACCGTGCAGACTCATGAAGAGCTTCCGTCCCGGGGGGTGACAACGCGAACGGCCCGACGCGTGGATACGGGCCGGGTCTGGGTCCCAGCGTACGACGGGGGGCTGACAGCCGCGGCCGGACCGCGGAGCCGGTCAGAGGGGCCAGGCGGTGACCTGGACGATGTACAGCCGCTGCTGCCGGACGACCGTCAGATACTGGAACATCCCGTTCGGGATGACCTCTTCCTGCACGCCGGGCGATTCCCCCTGGTAGGCGCTGCCGTCGAGGTAAAGGGCCGCCGCGGCCCGGACCAGTTCGTCGGCGCGCTCCTCCACCTGGGCCACGAAGGCGAGGTCCGGCGTCCCGCCGATGACGTGCCGCGCGTCGGGGTCGTACTCCCAGCCCCAGTCACCCACCGGTCACCTGCGCACGGGCCGCGTCCATGATCTCCCGGATCTCGTTCATGGCGGCCCGCCACTCCGGGTCCTCCCGGTCCAGGGTCTGGGCGGCGCGCTCGGCCGCGTGCAGGCGCCGGGCGGTCCCGGGGAAGCGCTCGATCTCGATCACCGTGGCCCACTTGAGCTGGAACATGGCGATCGGGCCGAAGCTGTTGGACCGGGTGGCCATCGTGAAGACCGTGTCCCGCTCCGTCGTCATCTCCGCCAGCCGCGACGGCGCGACCCGCGCGAGAGCCGCCCGCAGCGCGGGGAACGTCTTCTCGGGTCTGGGGATCAGCGCCCCACCCTCGTGAACCGGCTGCGTGGTCATGAGTCCTCCCAAGGGTGCCCCGATCACCGTACGGCAACCGGCCCGGCTACGACGGCGCCACCGTCACGTCCCCGCCCTTCGTGTGGGCCTTGACGCTGTGTGCCGAGCGGTCGTCCGTGGGGATCGTGACCTTGCGGTCGCCGCCCTTGGTGGAGGCGTCCACCGCGTAGGAGCCCCTGGGGACGCGGATCTCGACGTTGCCGCCGCTGGTGCCGCCGTCCACCTGGTCCGGGGTGGCGGTGAACGTCGCCGAGACGTTTCCGCCGCTGGTGCGCGCGGTCGCCTTCTTCGCCGTGCAGTCCTCGATGGTGATGTCGCCGCCGCTGGTGTGCGCGGCGATCTCGCCGGAGGTGCCGCGTACGGAGATGTCGCCCCCGCTGGTGCGCAGGTCGACGGCGGCCGTACGGGGCACTGCCACCTCGAAGCTCACCACGCACTTGCGCTCGTTCCCGCCGCAGTCGTCCCGTCGCAGCCGGAACCGGCCGTCCTGGAGGCTGTGTTGGGGGTCGGGCTTCTGCCCGCTGTACTCGTACTTCTCCGTCACCCGGACCGGCCCGGAGGCCGCGTCGACGGGGACGACGGTGATGTTGCCGCCGCTCGTCTCGGCGTCGACGACCGTGACCTTGCCGTCCACGGTGTACGTCCGCTCGGCCTTCTTGGTCGGGCCGTCGGCCATCGAGCAGCCGGCGGTCAGCAGGGCCGCGGCCGCGCAGGCGGCGACGGCGGCGGGGACGAGTCGACGGGCCATGGCGGACGGGCTCCCTCTGCTGAGGCTGGATCAGGTGACGTGTCCATTGTCGGGGCGGCATCGGTGCCCGTCTCTCGGCCCGGCGGATGAGCTCTTCCCTAGGGGACACCGGCCGGCCGGGCTCATCCTCCGGTCAGCTCCACCAGCTTCACCACCGTGTTCCAGTTCCGCGCCGTCGCCACCCCCGGCACCTTCCTCGCCAGGGCGTCCGCCAGTTTGGAACGGCCCAGGCCCTCCGGGGCGTAGAGGTAGAGCGCGCGGTCGCCGAGCCGGAATTCCTCGGGGAGGAAGCGGGCCGCTTCCACCCTCGCGAAGTGCTTCGCCGTCACCGGTTCCGCGAAATACGTGACGTGGAGCTGCTTCGCCTCCAGGGACGACGCCGGGAAGGGGCACGCGTCCGCCACCGCCTTCAGGTAGGTGTGGTCGCGCACCAGGACGTCCACGGCGAAGCCGAAGCGGGCGTCGATCGCCCGGCTCAACTCCGCCGCCAGGGCCGCCTCGTCCGTGGCCGCGGTAGTGAAGACCGCGTTGCCGCTCTGCAGATGGGTGCGGACATCGCCATGGCCCAGGTCCGCGAGCAGCGTGCGCAGGTCCGCCATCGGGAGCTTCCGGTGGCCGCCCACGTTGATGCCGCGGAGGAGCGCCGCGTACGCCTTGGTCGTCATCCGCACAGCCTAGGAGCGGACGCCGACAGAGCCCGGCAGAACCGGGACCGGCGCGTTGTCGGTGGTGGGTGCCGGACTCCGGATGCGACCGGCGCCTCGAAGACCGCCCGGGGTCCCGCCAGTTGCTTCCCGCCGACCGGGAAGAAGTACGGCCGAAAACGAAAGGGCCCGGTCCGGACGCGCACCCCCGTGGCGCGTCCGGACCGGGCCCGTGGAACGGGGTGCGGCCGGTTCCGGGCCCCCCGGCCCCGACCGGCCGCACCCCCGTCGTAGGGGCAGTGGCCTGCTAGTCCGTCTTGATGGCGTTGAGGACGTTCATCCGGCCCGCCCGGAACGCCGGGACGAGCGCGGCCAGCAGGCCCACCACCGCGGAGCCGATGAAGACGGTGACGATCGTCGGCCAGGGGATGTCCAGGACACCGAGGCCCTCCAGGGCCAGCAGCTTCTGGGAGGTGGTGCCCCAGGTCATGCCCAGGCCGAGGCCGAGCAGGGCGCCGAAGAGGGCGATGACCACCGACTCCAGGCGGATCATGCGGCGCATCTGGCGGCGGGAGAGGCCGATGGCGCGCATCAGGCCGATCTCGCGGGTGCGCTCGACGACGGACAGGGCGAGGGTGTTCACGACGCCCAGCACGGCCACGATGATCGCGAGGGCGAGGAGCCCGTAGATCATGTTGAGCAGCTGGCCGACCTGGTCCTTGATGAGCTTCTTGTAGTCGGCCTGGTCACGGACCTTGATCTGCGGGTAGTCCTTGACGGCGGCCTTGAGGGACGCGGCGGCCTCCTTCGCCCGGCCGCTGTCGGCCTTGGCGAGGATCATGCCGGTCAGCGGCATCTTGTCGGCGGGCAGATAGCTCCTCGCGGTGGCGATGCTCAGGTACATCGCGCCCTTGTCGATGCTGGTGTCGTCCGACGTGATGGCGTTGACCTTGAGCTTGGCGGGGCGGCCGTCGGTCATGACGACGGTCAGCCGGTCGCCGAGCTTGATGCCGTGGTCCTTGGCGAAGCCCTCCGGCACGGACATGGCGTCCTTGGCGTAGGCGTCCTTCACCTTGCCCTGGACGGCCTCCGCGCGGAGGTCGTCGGCGTAGGTCGGGTCGGCGGAGGTGAGCCGCTGGGTGGCGGTCTTCCCGTCGGGCGTGGTGACCTTGGCGATGACGCCGACGTAGCGGGTGAAGTGCTCGACGTGGCCCGCCGAGGTGATGGCCTTCTCCGTCGCCGGGGTGATCGGCTGGTTGCCCTGGTCCTGGATGATGAAGTCCGCGCCGACCGACTTGTCGAGCTGGTCCGTGGCGGAGGCGACCATCGAGGAGCCGACCACCGACAGGGCGGCGACCAGCGCGAGGCCGATCATCAGGGCGGAGGCGGTGGCGCCGGTGCGCCGCGGGTTGCGCAGCGCGTTGCGCTCGGCGAGCCGGCCGACGGGGCCGAAGGCCCGCAGCACGACGGCGCTGAGGACGCGGACGACGAGACCGGCGAGCAGCGGGCCGATGACGACGAAGCCGATGAGCGTCAGCGGGACGCCGAGGCCCAGCAGGCCCGCGCCGGAGGTCGCCTTCTTCGCGCCCGCGGCACCGAACAGGCAGAGCGCGCCGAGGCCGGTGAGCACCAGCCCGATGGCGGCACGGATCTTGCCCGCCTTGCCGTCGGCGGGAGTGCCCGCGTCGCGGAGGGCGGACATCGGGGAGATCTTCCCGGCCCGCCAGGCCGGCATGAAGGCGGCCAGGACGGTCACGACGACGCCGAGCAGCAGGCCGACGACCGGGGTGGTGGCACTGACGGTCAGTTCGCCCATGTCGAGCTTCATGCCCATGGAGCCCATGAGCTTCATCAGTCCGACGGCCAGCGCGATGCCGCCGCCGATGCCGAGCACGGAGCCGACGAGGCCGAGCAGCAGCGCCTCGACGATCACGGACCGCAGGACCTGGAAGCGGCTGGAGCCGATGGCCCGCATCAGGCCGATCTCACGGGTGCGCTGGGCGACCAGCATGGAGAAGGTGTTGACGATCAGGAAGATGCCGACGAGGACGGCGATGCCGGCGAAGCCCAGCAGCGCGTACTTCATCACGTCGAGGACGGAGCCGATGTCCTTCTTGTTCTGCTCCTTGGTCTCGGCGGCGGTGTGCACGGTGTAGCCCGTGCCGACGGCCGCGGTGACGTGCTCCTTGAGCTGCTCGTCGCTGACGCCGGAGGCGGCGGTCAGGCCGTAGCCGCTGTACTCGCCGGTGCTGCCGAGCAGCTTGGCCTGGGCGGTCGCGGTCTCGAAGTAGAGGACGGCGGCACCGGGGTTGGTCGACTTGTACGTGGCGATGCCGACGACGCGGACGGTGAAGTCGCCCGGCGCGGCGATCACGCGGAGGGTGTCGCCCGTCTTCACGCCGTGCTTGTCGGCGGTGTCGGAGTCGAGGACGGCCTCGGCGGCACCGCGCGGCTCGTGGCCGCTGGTGATCTCGACGGACTTCTTCTGGCCCTCGTCCCAGTTGGTGCCCACGGTGGGGGCGCCGGAGCTGGGGCTCAGGCTCTCGTTGTCGCTGTTCGCGACGGTGATCTGCTGGCTGGTGACGTGCGGTTCGACCTTGGCGACGCCGTCGACCTTGGCGAGCTTCTCCAGGAGCGAGGCCGGGAGCGTCTGCGGCCTGCCGGTCTGCTGGGCGTCGTCGTTCTTCTCGGGCGCGACGGAGACGTCGGCCGCGGTCGAGGCGAAGAGCTTGTCGAACGTGGCGTTCATGGTGTCGGTGAAGACGAGCGTGCCGCACACGAACGCCACCGACAGCAGGACGGCGATGGCGGAGAGCGCCATGCGCCCCTTGTGCGCGAGGAAGTTGCGCACGGAGGTCTTGAAGATGGTCACGACACCCGTCCACGGGCGTCGAAGTGCTTCATGCGCTCCAGGACCGCGTCGGCGGTCGGGCTGTACATCTCGTCGACGATCCGGCCGTCGGCCAGGTAGAGCACCCGGTCCGCGTAGGAGGCGGCGACCGGGTCGTGGGTGACCATGACGATGGTCTGGCCCAGCTCGTCCACGGACTGGCGGAGGAAGCCGAGCACCTCGGCACCGGCCCGCGAGTCGAGGTTTCCGGTGGGCTCGTCACCGAAGATGATCTCCGGGCGGGCGGCGAGGGCGCGGGCCACGGCGACGCGCTGCTGCTGGCCGCCGGAGAGCTGGTTGGGGCGGTGCTTGAGACGGCCGGTGAGACCGACGGTCTCCACGACGCGGTCCAGCCACGCCTTGTCCACCTTGCGGCCCGCGATGTCCATGGGGAGCGTGATGTTCTCCAGGGCGTTGAGCGTGGGCAGCAGGTTGAACGCCTGGAAGATGAAGCCGATCTTGTCGCGGCGCAGCTGGGTGAGCTTCTTGTCGTTGAGCCCCACTATCTGGGTCTCGTTGAGGAAGATCTGGCCGGACGTGACGGTGTCGAGACCGGCCAGGCAGTGCATCAGGGTCGACTTGCCGGAGCCCGAGGGGCCCATGATGGCGGTGAACTGGCCACGGGCGATGTCCACGTCGACGTTGTCGAGCGCGGTGACCCGAGTCTCCCCCGCCCCGTACGCCTTGACGACCTGACGGGCCCTCGCCGCGACGGCAACCTGCCCCCCGCTGCCCCCGGTCCAGGGAATCGATACGGCAGTTGTCACGGTGAGTCTCCTATGTCTGCGTCTGCTCTGTCTGCTGCGCCTGCTGAGCACGCCTCGCCACCGGCGGGCGCCGGTGGACGTGATCGGGGTACGTACTCAGCCTGCTGGAATCCGGCCATGACCACACTGGTGGTTGTACGTGTCTTCGTGGTGGGGCCAGCCCCACCACGGCCCCCCGGCCGTCCATAGAAAGGCTAGAAAGCGATCGGGCGCCGCTCCTCCTGCTGCGGGACGAGCGCGGCCCGGGGGCGAGGAGGAGACGGACCGGAACGCCCCCTAGGGGATGCGCGGTTGTCCGGGGCCGACGACTCGGGGTCGACAAACATATATAAGGGTGCGAAACCCAAGAAAAGCGACACCGATCTCTCATGGAGGGAGAACGAAGCGCGGAGAATACGTGAAGCCTGGCCCGCAGCAAGACAATTGCGGTCAGAGGGAATTAGTGTTCGGGTTTGATGGTCGAGGGGGACACCGTGCCACCCCCTTCGAACCGGCCGACGGTCCTTCGAAGGAAGCAGCCCGTGAAGATACTTCCCACCCGCGCCGCCAGCGTCTCCCGGCAGGGTCTGTGCACGGCCCTGCTCGTCGCCAGCCTCACCGCGGCGGTCGGCGTCAGCCCGCCGCACAACACGGCCGATGCCGACGAACCCACGCCCGGTTCCGAGACCCCCCAGGGGAAGCCGCACGGCACGCCCAACCTCGCCCTGCCCGATCTGAGACCCCACGGTCCGAACGGCGGCCTGCCGGGCACCCCCGGTGACAAGCCGGACGGTGCGACCGGCATCCCCGCGACGGCCCTGGACGCGTACCGCAAGGCGGAGGCCCTCGCCAAGGCCGAGCTGCCCAACTGCCACATCCCCTGGCAGCTCATCGCGGGCATCGGCAAGGTCGAGTCCGACCACGGCACCATCTTCGGCACCCGTCTGAACACCGACGGCACGACCGACAAGCCGATCCTCGGGCCCCGGCTGACGGGCAAGGACTTCGCCCTCGTCAGGGACACCGACGGCGGGTTCTGGGACGGCGACACCGAGTACGACCGGGCCGTCGGACCCATGCAGTTCATACCGTCCACCTGGAAGCAGATCGGCAAGGACGGCAACGGGGGCTACAAGAACCCCAACAACATCTACGACGCCGCCGTGGGCACCGCCCGCTACCTCTGCGAGGGCGGCCGGGACATGAACAACCCGGGCGACCTCCGCAAGGCCATCCTCAGCTACAACAACTCCACCCAGTACGTCGAAGCCGTCACCGAGTGGATGCGGGCCTACCAGAACGGCGCCGCGGCGCTGCCCGACCTGCCCGCGGGCACGGCACCGACGACGCCGTCGACCCCGGGCCCGGGCGGCAGCCGACCCGGAACCAGGCCGACGCCGTCCCAGCCCTCTCGGCCGTCGCAGCCGTCGCAGAACAGGCCGAGCACCCCGAACAAGCCCGGTACGCCCAGCACACCGACCACCCCGAGCAAGCCCGGCAAGCCGACCGAGCCGCCGAGCAAGCCCGACGGAGGCGACAAGCCGACACCGCCCGCTCCGGCCACGGCCCGTCTCGAACGGATCGGGGACGCGAAGTGGGAGGCCCTCGCGGGCGACGCCTTCGAGCAGCAGGCGAAGGTACGGACCACCACGAGCGCCGGGAAGCCGACCGCGGGCACCCGCGTCCGCTTCGAGATCATCGGCGACACCGGCGCCCTCTTCCCGGGCAAGGGCACCGTCTTCACCACCACCACCGGCAAGGACGGCACCGCCGCCGCGCCGAACGTCCTCGCGGGCGACCGGACGGGCCAGTTCACCGTGCGCGCCACGGTCATCGACGCCAACGGCAAGAACATCGACCCCGTCGACTTCGCGGCGACGGTGAAACCCGTCCCCGTGGACACGCTGGTACGCGTCGGCAACACGCCTCTCCAGGCCGGCCCGAACAGCTCTTTCGCCGAGGCCATCCAGGTCAAGGCACTGGGCAAGGGCGAGAAGCCGCTCGCGGGCGTCCCACTGACGGTCACGGTGGCGACGGCCGACGGCAGCAAGGACGTGACGTCCGGGCCCTACTTCAAGAAGGCGGACGGGACGAAGGTCCGCACGATCGGGCTCGGCAGGACGGACGAGAAGGGGCTGATCACGCTTCCGTCGGTGTTCACGGACGAGAACACGGGAGGGTACACGCTGCGCGTGACGACGGCGGAGGGGAAAGAACTGCTGATCCACCTGATGGTGGTGGTCCCCGACCGGACTCCGACCACGCCGTCGGCCACGCCGACTGTGCCGACTGCGCCGAAGAGCTGAGGTGGGGGGCGGGATTTTTCCCCAGTCCCGCCCCTTCCCGAACTGGGGGAGACCCCCAACCGCGCTCCGCGCGGTGTCCTCAAACGCCGGACGGGCTGAATTTCGCGGACCGTGGCTCTTTGACCCGCGGCCCTCAGGCTTGCGGCCCGCAGATTGCGGACTACGCCAGCAAAATCAGCCCGTCCGGCGATTGAGGACGCGGCCGCAGGCCGCTCCCGCCGCAGGCGGCAGCGGACCGGCACCCGGCTACGTCTCCTCGACCACCGGCTTGCCCGTCAGGGCGGCCAGGCTATGGCGGACATGAGCCATGTGCGAGCGCAGCTCCTCGCGCCGTTCGGCATGCTCGCGCAGCACCCGCTCCGTCTCGCGGACGATCCGCTCCTCACGGACCCGCGCCTGCGCGAGGAGCGCCGTGCCCTGCGCCTCGGCGTCCTCCTGCCCGTGCCGGGCGGCCTCCTCCGCCTCCGCGTAGCGCCGCTGCGCCTCGGCCAGCGCGTTGCGCGCGTACTCCTCCATCGCCGCGATGCGGACGTCGAGTGCCGCCTCGCGCTCGGCGATCTCGCGGCCCGCCGTGTCCCAGCGCTCCGCGTGGTCCTTCTCCTGCTCCGCGAGCGCCGCGGCCGTCCGCTCCCGCATCTCCTTGAGCATGTCGAACGCGTCGACGCGCCGCTTCTTCGCGTCGCGCTGGGCCGTGGCCTGGACGTCGTCGGCGACGGACTCGGCGGCCAGCGCGGCCTGCCGGGCCCAGTCCTCCGCCTCCGCCCGGACCGCCGTCGAGTGGGCGTGGGCCGCGTCCCGGACCGCGCGCCCGTGCGCCTCGGCGGCCTCCATCGCCTCCGCCGCGGCGGCGTCCGCGCGCTCCCGCAGCCCGGCCGCCTCCGCCTGCGCGGTGTAGAGCAGGCCCTGCGCGCGGTGCCCGAGCGACTCGTACGTCTGCGGCGGGAGCTGCTGCACCTGGTGCTGCAGACGCGCGACCTCGGTCTCCATCTCGCGGGCGAGCACGGTGAGCCGGGCCGCGCGCTCCCACGCCTCGTCCCGCCGCCGCGCGAGCTCGTCGAGGGCGCGCTCGACCTGCTCGGGGCGGTAGCCACGGCCCCGTACCACGGTGAAACCGTCAGGAGATACCGATGCACTCATCCTCGAAGCCCCTCATGTCCGGACAGCCGGTAATGCGACGCGGTCCCGCGCACATCATTCCTGGATGACGCAAGTGCACAGAGACCGACACGGCGGCCGGTCTCTAGAAGAGACCGTCCCACATCTGCTCCACCAGCACGGCCCACCAGTTCTCCGGCGACGACATCGCCGCGGGGTCCATGGCGGCCAACTGGTCCTGGAAGTCCACGGTCCAGCGGCCGGCCTGCTCCGGCGTCAGGCCGTAGCGCCACCGCCACATCTTCCCGAGCAACGCCAAAGAGCGTACGAACTGAGGGAGGCTCGTGTTGACGAACTGCGGTGGTACGGAACCTCCGTCCGGCCCCGCCTCCAGCGGCACGGCCACGATGTGCGCCGTTCCGTACTGCACGCAGAGCTGCCTGCCGTAGTCGCTGCCCATCACCAGGTACGAGCCCGCGTCCGGCGCCGGACGCACCCCGCGCTCCGCCGCGAGCTCCGCCAGCGTCGGCACCGGGCGGCCCGGCTGCGCCTGTCCCCAGAAGAACGGGCCCATGTCCACGGGCAGTCCGGCCCAGACGAGCGTCTGCGCCACCACGTCCGGCACACCCTGCCGCGACACCGCGCGCTGCTCGAACCGGAACACGCCCTGCGGGCCGAAGGACTCGGCCAGTTCACGCGCCAGCACGTCCGGGCCGACGGGCGGCAGCGGGTTCGGCCGGGCCGGCGGCACCCGGTTCGGCGCGGGCCGCGCCGGGCCGTCGGCGACCTGGTGCAGCTCGCCCTGATGCTCAATCAGATGCCGCATGCCCAGCTGCCGGGTCGCGTGGTCCCGGCCGTACGCGGCGGTGTGGCTGATCCGCACCTGCGGCCAGGTCTCCCGCACCATGCGGGCGCAGTAACCGCCCGGCAGATCACAGGACTCCAGCTCCGTGTGCAGCTCCAGCACCTGCTGCGGCGGCACGTTCATCGCACGCAGCTCGTGCAGGATCTGCCACTCGGGGTGCGGCGTACCGGGCGCGCTGCGGCGGATGAGCTGCTGCTCGGACCCGTCGGGCGCGCGGTAGCGCAGCACGGCCATGTAGCCGGGCCCCACGGTGGGCACCCCGGCGGGCGGCTGCGGATAGCCGTACCCCTGCGGGGCACCAGGGGCCTGCGGGGCGCCCGGAGTTCCGGGGCCCGCGAGCATGGTGGCGGCGTGATGCGCTTGCGCCTGCGGCGGCTGACCGGGAGCGGCGGGCGCGCCGGGTCGCCCAGGAGCACCCGGAGGGCCGGGCGGCACCGGAACGCCGGGGCCGCCCTGCGGGCCGCCGGGGCCCGCGAGCATGGTGGCGGCGTGGTGCACTTGCGCCTGCGGCGGCTGACCAGGAGCGGCGGGGGCACCAGGGGCACCGGGCCGCCCGGGAACGCCGGGGGCGTTCGGTGCGGCGGGGGCGCCGGGGCCGCCGGGACTGGCCAGCATCGTCGCGGCGTACGCGGCACCGGGGCCCTGCGGAGCGCCGGGAACGCCGGGCGCGGCGGGCGCGGGCGGAACCTGCGGGCCGCCCGGGCCCGGCTCGGCGAGCATGGTGGCCGCGTGATGCGCGCCACCGGGCGCCTGCGGCGGTACGGGAGCGCCCGGAGGCGCGGGCGGCACGGGCCCGGAAGCCGGGGCTCCCGGCATACCGGGGGCGCTCGGGGGCGGCGGCACGCCGGGACCCGCCTTCGGCGGCAGCGGGGGCTGCGCGATCGGTGCGGCCGGTGCGGCCGGACCCGCCGGGTCGTGGATCGCCGGGGCGATCGCCGTCGGCGGCAGGGCGCTGCCCGAGGCCATCAGGGCCGTCTTCGCCTCGGGTTGGACACCCGACGGCGGTGCGTCGTCCTCGTCCGTGCCCGACAGGGCCGGTGCGAGAACGGTGGCGGGCAGCCCGACGGAGCGGTCCTCGTCGTCATGGCCGACGCTCACGTCGGCGCCGTCCCACGGCGCCGCACCGGAACTGACGGAGGAATCGGCACCCGGCGCGGAAGCGGCAACGCCGCCGAGGGACGAGTCCGCCCCGGCGTCGGGCCACCTGGGCACACCGACGACACCGGCTGACGCACCGTCACCCGACGTGCCCACAGCCGAATCCGCCTCCGGCCACGCGGACGCACCGGCGACACCGGCCGACATCCCGCCGTCCACCGAACCCGCCCCCGACCACGCGGACGCACCAGCAGACCCAGCCGACGCACTATCACCCGGCACACCGGCGACACCACCCGGCAACTCGCCGTCCGCCGAAGCCGCCCCCGGCCACGCGGACGCTTCATCAACCGGCGCACCGGCGGCACCACCCGGCAACTCGCCATCCGCCGAAGCCGTACGCCCACCCCGGGTGGAATCCGCCTCCGGCCGCTCAGCCGCACCCGCGGATCCGACCGGCGCACCGTCACCCGGCGCGGCAGCGCCGACGGCGCCCGCCGACGGACCGGAACCCGGACCCGCCGCGGCAGCGGCACCCGGCAGGGAACCGTCCGGGCCCGGGGCCGAAGGCCCGGAAGGCCCGTCCGACCCGGCGGGTGCCCCCTGCGCCGAAGCCGGGGATCCCTGCCTCCGGTCAGGGATCCCCATGGCATCCGCTGCGTCCTGCAGCCACTGCGGCGGACTCAGCAGGAACGACGTCGCTTCCAGGTCCAGCCTCTTCGGCGGGGCGTCCGACGGCGGCGGGAGCTGTTCTTCCACGGATCCGTACTCCTCCTCGTACCGGCGGACGACCTCGCCCACCGGCAGTCCCGGCCACAGCGTGGTCTCGCCGCTGTCGCGGGCGATCACCAGGCGGGCCCGGCCGCCGTCCGAGACGGGGCCGTCCTCGCGGTCCTCCGCCCAGACCACGAAGCCGAGGTCGAACTCGCGGACCCGCACCTCGCGGTGCTGATACGCCGGCACATCGCCGTTGACCCAGCGTTCGGCGCGCTCCTGCGCCTGCGCGAACGTCACCATCCCGCGCTCACCCCTCCACCGGGACGGCGTACGCGAAGCCACCGTCGACCATCAGGTTCGCGACGGTCTCCAGCTCCGGCGGGCCACCGGCCAGCCGGGAGAGAAACGCGTCGAAGTCCTCGCCACAGGGGAGCAGCAGCCGCTCCACCCGCTCCTGCACCGTCCAGCCGTCCCGGTCCCGGGCGTCGTCGTACGGGCAGAACCACACCGTGCCGAGCGCGTCGCCCTTCACCTTCACCGCGAGGACGCCGCCCTGGACGAAGGCGACGCCCAGGTAGTCCTTGGTGAAGTGGTCGCGCAGGCACTTGTTCACATAGACCAGGTCGTTGACCGCGGCCTCGTCACGGACCGTGAAGAAGGGCTGGTCGATCAGCAGCCCCAGCTCGGCGTCCAGCGCGGCGCCGACCGGCGCGCAGCCGCCCGCCGCCTTCAGGAAGGCCCGGTAGGCGCCGGGCAGCCGGTAGCCGAGGTCTTCCTCGACGCCCTGGATCTGTTCCTCCGTCACCGCCAGGTCCCGCTGCGGCAGCGCGAAGTGCACCGGGCGGGTCTCCTGCAACGGCCGGGTGCCCCGCTTGTCCTGGTCCACGGCTGCCGTCGCCAGCCCGGCGTGGTGCCGCAGCAGCGCCTTCACCTCCGCCGGGACCAGCTCCAGCCGCCGCGTCCCGGGCACGTGGTGCCAGGTCCAGCCGTGCGGCGTCGCCACGGGCGGCAGGCTGGCCCACAGCTCGTGCCCGGCCGCGTGCTGGGCGGCGTTGGCCGACACATAGTCGGTCAGCCGCAGCTCGTCGACGCCGAAGCCCTCCGGCGGCTCCGCGATCTCCGCGGCGGCGCGCGCGTACGGCGAGAAATCCGGGAAGCCGTCCTCGTCCACCCGCACCCCCTTGGGGTGGCGGGCGGCCCGGACCGGGTCCGGGAAATGCACGACCTGCCCGGCGTAGGCCGCGTTCGGTGGCGCGGCGTGCTGCCCGAGCCGACCTGTCGTCATGGCGGATGCCCCCTGCTGACTTCGTCCCCTGACGGCCCGGACACGTGTGGTGGGCGCCGCGGGCCACCGGCCGCGCCACGGGGCGGCCCGGCCGGTCGGTGTCCCCATGACCGAGAACACCCCGTACGGACAGCCTATGCGCTGCCGCAAGGCGGAGACCGCCCCCAGGACCCCGTCCCAGAACGATCACACGGCACATCAACACCACGTGGCACGCCCCGAACGCCGACCTGACTTCCACACCCGGCTTCCCATTTGGCAGGCTGATCCCCGCAACAGGGGGATTGCACGGGAGGGAAGAACCACCATGCACACGACTCAGGACCGGCAGCCCGTGAACGAACGTGCCTCCGCGCCCGGAGATCCCCGGCTCACCTGGAGCGCCACCGACGACACCGACCGGCCACCGGCTCTGCTGCACCGGCGCGACGGCATCCTGCCCGCCGTCGCCGCCGCGCTGTCCGTCCGCGGCGAGACCCTGACCTGCACCGCGGGCAAGTCCGACCAGCCGCCGACGCTCCATCCGCTCGTCCAGGACTTCCTGGACACGCTCACCAGCGACCGCCGGGAACGCTTCACCGGCCGCTGCCCGGAGGCCGTCCTGCTGACCCGCTACCTGAGCGCGTTCGAGGCGGGCCGGAGCAAACGTGCCGCCCGCAAACCGCTCACGCACAGCGAGGCGAAACGCGCCCTCAAGCACTCCAAGCTCACCGCTCGGCACATCCGCGAGGACGGCGACCCCCGGCACGGCGGCTACGCGCCCCCCTGCCGCTCCTGTACGGCCCTCCTCGCCCACTTCGGCGTACGGACCGTCGACCCCGCCACCCCGACCAACGGCAAGGGCTGACCCATGCGCGCCTTCGACCGCACCGCCGCCACCCGCTTCCCCGTCGCCGTCGACGCCGCCCTCCGCGAGGCGGGCTGGCAGCCCGGCCGCTGGGACATCAAGGCCGCCGAGAGCTGGGCCGACGCCCTGCGCGCCCACGCCTCGCCCGCCGGGCACCGGCACACCGTCTTCCCGGCGGCCGTCGAGGCGTGGGCGGAGTTCGGCGGACTGCACATCGCCGCCCCCGGACCCGGCCGCCACATCGCGCCCACGCCCTTCCACATCGACCCGCTGCACGGGCTCCACCTCGCCCGTACGGTGGCCGACCTCGGCCGGGCGCTCGGCACCGACGTCTGCCCGCTGGGGCAGGAGGCGGACGGGCAGGCACTGCTGACGATCGACGCGCACGGCCGGGTCTACAGCCTCGACCACACCGGCGACTGGTACCTCGGCTCGGACATCGACCACGCGATCGGCGCCCTCGTCACGGGCGCCCGCCCCTCACGCCTCTCGGCAGGCCCGCGCGGCCGGTGAACCGGGAAGGACGGGAAGGACGGGAAGAAGCGGGGCCGGGACCAAAGGACCACCGACCCCGCAAGAGGCACCAACCGGCCAAATCAACCGCGAGATCCGGCCGACTTTCGCGCCACCGACCCGACGCCGGCTTTCGCGACGCCGACTTCTACGCCGCCGCCATCCCCGCCTCGGCGGGGATCACCGCGGAGACCCGGAAGCCGCCCGCGTCCGTCGCACCCGCCACGAACACCCCGCCCAGCGCGGACACCCGCTCGCGCATCCCGACGAGGCCGTTGCCGCCGCTCGGCAGACCGGCGTCGGCACCGCCGTCCGACGGGCCGTTCTCCACCTGGAGCGCCACCTCGCCGTCCCGGTGCGCCAGCCGGACGACGGCCTTCGCACCCGGCGCGTGCTTGTGCACATTGGTCAGGGCCTCCTGCACCACCCGGTAGGCCGTGCTCTCCACCCGCGCCCCGTACGCGCGCTCCTCGCCCTCGACGCACAGCTCCACCACCATGCCCGCGGCCCTCGACTGGCCGACCAGGTCCTCCAGACCACCCAGACACGGACCGTCACCGTCCGGGACCGCGGCGGGCACGACGCTCACGGACACCCGGGCCGACGCCGCCGACGCGACCTCCGCCAGCCGCTGCGACTCCGCGGCCGACGACTGCCCGGCCCCCGCGCCGTCCGACGACGTCCGCAGCACGCCGAGCATCTCCCGCAGCTCGGTCAGGGCCTGCCGGCCCATGTCGCCGACCAGGGCGGCGTTCCTCGACGCCTTCTCCGGGTCCTTCAGGGCCACCGCCTGCAGTGCCGCCGCGTGCACGACCATCAGCGACACCCGGTGCGCCACCACGTCGTGCATCTCCCGCGCGATCCGCGTGCGCTCCTCGTTGCGCGCCCAGACCGCGCGCTCCTCGGCGCGCTCCGCCAGCAGCGACAGCTCGCGCTCCAGGCCGTCTGCCCGCTCCCGCAGGCTCTCCACCAGACGGCGGCGGGCGCCCACGTACAGGCCCAGCAGCACCGGCGGGGCGGTCACGCCCACCGCCATCAGCGGCGAGAAGATCAGGGCCACCGCCAGGCTGGGCTGGTAGTTCCCCTCGGCCATGCTCTGGTGGAAGCGGACGAACGTCACCACGAACGTGCCCGCCACCGACACCGCGGCCAGCACCACCGTCAGCCGGCGCGGCACCTCGGACGCGGCCAGCGTGTAGAGCCCGACGACGGTGAGGATCAGCCCCATCTCGGCCGGTGTGACCGCGATCGACACCAGCACCACGGCTATCGGCCACCGCCGCCGCAGCACGAGCGAGGCCCCGGCCAGGACGCCCAGGGTCACACCGAACGCCTCCGGCAACCCCGCGTCACCCGCGAAGGAGACCCCTTCCCACGTGCACTCCAGTGCCGACAGCAACGCCAGCACCACATCCAGCACCAGACTCCGGCGCTTCTCCCACCACCACGGCCCTGCGGGCGCGCCCCGCGCGCCCGCCTCCGCGATTGCCCCCGTTGTGGTCATACCACCCAGACTACGGGCGACCGCCAACGGTTTTCCCTTACGTGCGGCAGCTGTGTACGGCAGCACGACATGTGTGCGGGCAGGGGCGGAATGGGTCGATCTCCCCCGAACTATTGAATCGGCCGCATTTTCGGGACATGCGCGATCGGACACGGCGAGGCTGACGCCATGACCCAAGCGAAAACAGAGCTCCGGGCCCGTGCCCGGGAGCTACGACTGGCAGGCAGGACGTACGACGAGATCGTCACGGAACTGGGGGTGGCGAAGAGTTCGGTGTCGTTGTGGGTGAGGGATCTGCCGAAGCCACAGAAGACGGCGGAGCAGATGCGCGCGATGAACGAGGCGCGGTGGGTGCCGCACCGGCGGGAGCAGGCGTTCATGCGCCGACAGACCAAGATCGACGCGGCGCACGAGATCGGCCGGATGACGGATCGGGAGCTGTTCCTGCTCGGCGTCGGGCTGTACTGGTCCGAAGGCGCCAAGAGCAAGCCGTACGCACTGCGGGAAAGGGCCGTCTTCATCAACAGCGACCCCGGCATGATCCAGGTCTATCTCGCCTGGCTCGCACTGCTCGGCGTGGAGGCCGACCGGCTCCAGTACCGCGTGATGATCCACGAGTCGGCCGACGTCGCGTCCGCCGAAAATTACTGGGCAGAGCTCATCGGCGTCGACCTCGCCGCCTTCAGCAGGACGACGCTGAAAAGACACAACCCGGAGACAGTCCGCAAGAACGTCGGAGAGGACTATCGAGGATGCCTCGTGGTCAGCGTCCGGAAGAGCGCTGACCTATACCGTCGCATCGAGGGCTGGTGGTACGGCATAGTGTTGGGTGCCAGAGCGACGATCTAAGCGATTGACCGCTTTGGCATGGTTTGCCATCCGCCGTAGTGTAATTGGCAGCACGGCATCCTTTGGAGATGTTCGGTCTAGGTTCGAGTCCTAGCGGCGGAGCTCAAAGTTCGAATACTCGGGTCCCGACCCCCAGGTCGGGACCCGCTCGCGTTTCCCCCTCCGAACGCACCGGTATCCTTCGGATGTCCACCACTCGAAGCCGAAGGGCACACCCGTGAGCGCCAACCGCCCGGCAGCCGTCGTCGTCCTCGCAGCGGGTGAGGGCACCCGCATGAAGTCGGCGACCCCGAAGGTCCTGCACGCCATCTGCGGCCGTTCCCTCGTCGGACACGTCGTCGCCGCCTCCCGCGAGCTGGACCCCGAGCACCTCGTGGTGATCGTCGGGCACGAGCGCGCGAAGGTGTCGGCGCATCTGGCGGAGATCGACCCGGCCGTCCGCACCGCCGTGCAGCACGAGCAGAACGGCACCGGCCACGCCGTCCGCATGGGCCTCGAAGAGCTCGGCAACAGCGGCGTCGTCCTGTCCGGCACCGTGGTCGTCGTCTGCGGCGACACCCCGCTGCTGACCGGCGAGACGCTCCGGAAGCTCAGCGGTGTCCACGCCGCCGACGGCAACGCCGTCACCGTGCTGACCGCCGAGGTCCCGGACTCCACCGGCTACGGCCGCATCGTGCGGGACGAGGCCACCGGCGCCGTCACCGCGATCGTCGAGCACAAGGACGCGACCGAGGCGCAGCGCGCCATCCGCGAGATCAACTCCGGTGTGTTCGCGTTCGACGCCCAGCTGCTCACGGACGCCCTCGGCAAGGTCCGTACGGACAACAGCCAGGGCGAGGAGTACCTGACCGATGTGCTGGGCATCCTGCGCGAGGCCGGGCACCGGGTGGGCGCCGCCGTCGCCGGGGACCACCGGGAGATCCTGGGCATCAACAACCGCGTCCAGCTCGCCGAGGCCCGCAGGCTGCTCAACGAGCGCCTGCTGCACGCGGCGATGATGGACGGCGTGACCGTCGTGGACCCGGCCTCCACCCTGGTCGACGTCACCGTGACCTTCGAGCGCGACTCGGTCGTCCACCCGGGCACCCAGCTGCTGGGCGCGACCCACGTGGCCACCGGTGCCGAGGTCGGCCCGAACTCCCGGCTGAAGGACACCAGCGTCGGTGCGGGCGCGACCGTGGACAACACCGTCGCCGTCGGCGCGGTGATCGGCGAGGGCGCCACCGTCGGCCCGTTCGCCTACCTCCGCCCCGGTACGCGGCTGGGGACGAAGTCCAAGGCGGGCGCGTACGTCGAGATGAAGAACTCCGTGATCGGCGAGGGCACCAAGGTGCCGCATCTCTCCTATGTGGGCGACGCCACGATCGGCGAGTACACCAACATCGGCGCCGCGAGCGTCTTCGTGAACTACGACGGTGTGCACAAGCACCACACGACGATCGGCTCGCACTGCCGGACCGGCTCCGACAACATGTTTGTGGCGCCTGTCACGATCGGGGACGGCGCGTACACCGCCGCCGGCTCGGTCATCACCAAGGATGTGCCCCCGGGTTCGCTGGCCGTTGCCCGTGGGCAGCAGCGGAATATCGAGGGCTGGGTGGCGCGCAAGCGCCCGGGAAGCGCAGCCGCACAGGCCGCTTCCACCGCTCAGCAGGACGGCCGGGAGACCGACGCCGAGCAGTGACCGTGACACGGGCCGCGCCGTGCGGGGCGTACCGTGATAAGCGCACACAAAGCGACATCCAAGGAGACTGTGCTGTGACCGGGATCAAGACGACCGGCGAGAAGAAGCTGATGCTCTTCTCCGGCCGCGCCCACCCCGAGCTTGCCGAGGAGGTCGCGCACCAACTGGGCGTCGGCCTGGTCCCGACCAAGGCATTCGACTTCGCCAACGGCGAGATCTACGTCCGCTTCCAGGAGTCGGCCCGCGGTGCGGACTGCTTCCTGATGCAGAGCCACACGGCTCCCATCAACAAGTGGGTCATGGAGCAGCTCATCATGCTCGACGCGCTGAAGCGCGCGTCGGCCCGCTCCATCACCGTGGTCGTGCCGTTCTACGGCTACGCCCGCCAGGACAAGAAGCACCGCGGCCGTGAGCCGATCTCCGCGCGCCTGGTCGCCGATCTGTTCAAGACCGCGGGTGCCGACCGGATCCTCACGGTCGACCTGCACACCGACCAGATCCAGGGCTTCTTCGACGGCCCGGTGGACCACCTGTTCGCGCTGCCGATCCTGGCGGACTACGTGGGCGCCAAGGTCGACCGCGACAAGCTGACGGTCGTCTCCCCGGACGCCGGCCGCGTGCGCGTGGCCGACCGCTGGTGCGACCGCCTGGGCGCGCCGCTGGCGATCGTCCACAAGCGCCGTGACAAGGATGTCGCCAACCAGGTCACCGTGCACGAGGTCGTCGGTGATGTGAAGGGCCGCGTCTGTGTCCTGGTCGACGACATGATCGACACCGGTGGCACCATCTGCGCCGCCGCCGACGCGCTGTTCGCCAACGGTGCCGAGGACGTCATCGTCACCGCCACGCACGGTGTGCTGTCGGGTCCGGCCGCGGACCGGCTGAAGAACTCCAAGGTGAGCGAGTTCGTGTTCACCAACACCCTGCCGACGCCGGGTGAGCTGGAGCTCGACAAGATCACCGTGCTGTCGATCGCGCCGACGATCGCCCGCGCCGTGCGCGAGGTCTTCGAGGACGGTTCGGTGACGAGCCTCTTCGAGGAGCAGGCGTAGTCACGCGCTGACTGATCGATTTCTGGGCGGCCTCCCCGCCGGGTACACTTCACAAGTTGCTCGGCGAGGGAGGCCGCACCTTTGTGCGGCGGTCCGTTATCGACGCGCTCTTCGTAGCAGGTCTGTATGGGCCGGGTAACGGCCGTCAGATCGTTGGTTTTCTCTACGAGGAGTGCGCATGTCCGAGGTCAAGATCCCCGCACAGATCCGCCGCGAGTTCGGCAAGGGCTTCGCCCGCCGCGCCCGTGTCGCCGGTCAGGTTCCCGCCGTTGTCTACGGTCACGGTGGCGAGCCGGTTCACGTGACCCTGCCGGGCCACGACATGATGATGGCGCTCAAGACCCCGAACGTCCTGCTCTCCCTGGACATCGAGGGCCGCACCGAGCTCGTCATCCCCAAGGCCGTCCAGCGTGACGCGCTCAAGGGTCACCTGGTCCACGTCGACCTGCTGGTCGTCGCCAAGGGCGAGAAGGTCACGGTCGAGGTTCCGGTGCAGACCGAGGGCGAGCTGGCCCCGGGCGGCAACCTGCTCGAGCACGTCCTGAACACCCTGACCGTCGAGGCCGAGGCCACGCACCTCCCCGAGGCCGTCGTCGCCAACATCGCCGGTCTCGAGGCCGGTGCCTCCGTGCTGGCCAAGGACGTCGTCCTGCCGGCCGGTACCACCCTGGCCGTCGACGCCGACACCGTGGTTCTCCAGGTGCTGGCCGCCCAGACCGAGGCTCCGGCCGAGGCCGAGGGCACCGAGGCCTGATCCTCGCCCCGGTTTTTCTTTCCGACCGCCGTCCCGCTCCAGTGGAGCGGGACGGCGGTTGGCGTATGAAGGAGGTATGCGGATGACGGACGACTCCAGCCCCTGGCTGATCGTGGGCCTCGGCAACCCCGGGCCCGAGTACGCGGGCAACCGGCACAACGTGGGTTTCATGGTCGCCGACCTGCTCGCGGAGCGCATGGGCGGCAAGTTCAAGGCCCACAAGTCGCGGGCGCAGGTGGTGGAGGGGCGGCTGGGCGCGCCCGGCCCGTCGAGCCGCCGGGTGGTCATCGCGAAGCCGATGTCCTTCATGAACTTGTCGGGCGGCCCGACGACGGCCCTGCGGGACTTCTACAAGGTGCCGGCGGAGCGGATCGTCGCCGTCCACGACGAGCTGGACATCGACTTCGGCCAGCTGCGGCTGAAGCTGGGCGGCGGCGACAACGGCCACAACGGCCTGAAGTCCATCACCAAGGCCCTCGGCCCGGACTACTGCCGCGTCCGCTTCGGCATCGGCCGCCCGCCGGGCCGTATGCAGGTCGCGGACTTCGTCCTCAAGGACTTCTCGTCGACGGAACGCAAGGATCTGGCCTTCGAGGTGGACCGGGCCGCCGACGCGGTCGAGACCCTGATCGTGGACGGCTTGGAGCGGGCGCAGGGCACGTACAACTCGTAGCCCCCGGTCATCCCGCCGTTGCCTCCCCCAGCTACCGCTGGGAGGTGCCCCCAGCGGCGGGGGCGGCCTGCGGCCGCGTCCTCAAACGCCGGACGGGCTACGGTGATGTTGGTGAGGGTGGGTGCGGCCTTG